>DATLJG010000247.1:0-16068 GCA_035538995.1 Hyphomicrobium sp.
CCTGACGACACAGCAAATGGCCGATGCCGACCGGTTGGCCGTCGAAAGCGGCGTATCCAGCCTCGAACTGATGGAGAATGCCGGCCGTACGGTGGCAGAGGTAACCCTCAAAACAGCGGCCGAACTGGTCCGTCCGAATGCCCGCATCGTCGTTCTGTGCGGACTCGGCAACAACGGAGGCGATGGCTTCGCCGCCGCCCGCCATTTGCGCGATCGGGGTTTCGACGTTCGCGTCTTTCTGCTTGGCGATCGGAACGCATTCAAAGGCGACGCCGCGGAAATGGCGCGGCGATGGCCGCTTCCAATCCGTGTCGCGTCCCCCGACGCCCTGCAGAGCATGAACATCGTCATCGATGCTTTGTTCGGCGCTGGGCTGTCCCGAGCACTATCAGGCGAGGCCGCCGAATTGGTCGAGGCCGTCAATGCCAGCGGCATTCCGGTGATCTCCGTCGATGTGCCGAGCGGGCTCGATGGCACGACCGGCCAAGCGACAGGCCCGGTCATCAAGGCACGCAAGACGGTGACGTTCTTTCGCAAAAAGCCCGCGCACGCCCTGCTTCCCGGACGCGATCTCTGTGGTCAGGTCATCGTCACCGATATCGGAATCCCGGATCACGTGCTCGATGTGATTAAGCCTGACATTTATGAAAACGACAGAGCTGTTTGGCTCAAGTCTTTCCCTTGGGCGAAAGACGGCGGCCACAAATACGATCGCGGCCATGCCGTTATAGTCTCGGGTCCAGCACTTCAAACCGGTGCGGCGCGGCTTGGTGCGCGCGGAGCTCTTAGAATTGGGGCAGGACTTGCGACGCTCGTCGGCAACGCCACTGCGACCGCGATCATCGCCACGCAGGTCACGTCAATCATGGTCCGCTCCGTTTCGGGAGCGAAAGCACTGGCGGAATTTCTGGGCGACGCCCGCCGCAACGCTGTGCTCATCGGTCCGGGTGCATCGGTCGGAGCCGAAACCGCCGAAGATGTGCTGGCGGTTCTTAAGTCGTCGGCCGCCGCCGTCCTCGATGCCGATGCCCTGACCTCGTTCGCGGGCGAGCATGAGGCCCGCTCCGAAGGCGGCATGGGGTTCTTGGTACGGAACGGCGAGACGGCGATGCAGCCGGGGACGCTGTTTGCCGCCATTCAAAGTCGCGCCGCGCCGGTGGTTCTGACTCCGCACGAAGGAGAGTTCAAACGCCTTTTCGGCGAGCTTCCGGGTTCCAAATTGGAGCGCGCACGCACGGCCGCCAAACGCTCCGGCGCCATCGTCATTCTCAAAGGCGCCGACACCGTCATAGCTTCGCCAGACGGGCGTGCGGTGATCAACGCGAATGCGCCGCCTTGGCTCGCGACGGCAGGCTCCGGCGACGTGCTGGCCGGTTTCGTCTTGGGACTATTGGCGCAGCAGATGCCGGCCTTCGAAGCGGCCTGCGCCGCGGTCTGGCTGCACGGCGAGTCAGCGGCTCGTTTCGGAGTCGGCCTGATCGCCGAAGACCTGCCCGAGACGCTGCCTCAAGTTTTGCGTGATCTTCATCAGCGAACGGCGCACTAGACTCGACCCGCCTGCTTCAATCGGTCATCGGCATGCAGAAACGCCTCGACTTCGGGCGTGGCTGGCGGGCTGATTTCCGAGACGCCGAGAAGCGACATCAGCCGCGCGATCTCGACGAACTTGCGATCGTTGCGATCGTAGAGGCCGCCTTTGAACAAGGCACGCGCGGCAACCTGCCCATCACGCGCGCCGCCATCGACAATGAAGATCTGCTCCATCACGACCAGACTGGCATCCCAGCACAGCAGCTTGGTCTCCAGGCGAAATTTTTGAAACGGCCGCAATTCGCGCTGAAAGCGAATCGTGATGGCGCTCGCGATCGGAGTCCACTTATGGCGCAAGACCTCACGCCATAGGCCCGAGCGCACCATGACGTCGAGCCGCCCCAGGTCCATGAGGGTCAGATAACGGCCATTGTTCAAATGGAAGGAAAGGTCGAGGTCGTGCGGCCATACGCGGAAACGCAGCAGCGACGACTCGCGCGGCAAGTCCAGATGGCCGCGTTTCCGTGCCGTCAACAACAACCAAAGGAGCCTGATCCAAAGGTTCATCAGCAATTCCCGAGACGAGCCTTGCAGCCTGAAGGCCGCCTTACCTATAGTCAAACCGGCCGTCTGACGCGGCCGGATTCGCGATTGTCCGTCAGTGGACCATAATGCCACTTTATGTGTGTTCCGCAGTGCATCAGGATCCTCGGCGGGAAAAGGTTTCACAAGAAAAATGATGCGGCCGATACGCATTGCGCAGATGCTGCTCGTCTCATGCCTTGCCGTTGGAAGCGCGGCGGCGGACGACGTTCCGCGACCATCGCGCGCGGAAGAGGGGGCCGCCGAACTCGTCCGTGGCGACGTCGGCAAAGCGGTGACCGACTACACCGAGGCATTGAGCGATACGGGCTTGGCGAACGACCGCCGGGCCACAATCCTCAACGACCGTGGCGTCGCCCATGCGCGCCTCGGGAATATCAAGAGCGCCTTTGAAGACTACAATCGCGCCATCGAATTGTTTCCTGAATACCCCGTCGCCTATAACAATCGCGGCAATCTCCTCCTGGCGATCGGCCAGCTCGGAGAAGCGATGAAGGACTTCGACCGGGCCCTGGTGCTGGCGCCGCGCTATGCCGTCGCCTACTCGAACCGCGCCAATGCCGAAATGAAGCTCGGTAAGTCCGGCGACGCGATCCACGATTTCACGAAGGCGATCGAATTGATGCCCGTGAGCGCTCCGCCATTGTCCGGGCGCGGCCTAGCCTACCTTGAAACCGGCAAACCACATGCCGCCATTCGCGATTTTTCGCGAGCCGTCAGTGCCGACACGCGCTTTGCATCGGCCTATCGCAATCGCGCCGAAGCACGCTTGATCATCGGCCAGCGCGCCGAAGCGATCGAGGACCTTTCGCGGGCCATCGCTTTCGACGTCAACAATACCGAGCTTTATGTCGTCCGCGGCTACGCTTATCTGCTCGATGGCAACACGGCGTCCGCGCTCAAGGATTTTTCTCGCGCCATCGAACTCGACGGCAATTCGAGCGCCGCATATGAGGGACGCGGACTTGCGAATGGCCTCGCGGGTGCTGCCGACGACGCCTATGCCGATTTGAACCGGGCCATCGAACTCGATCCGCGCTCGCCGGTAGCCTACGCGTTTCGTGCCGTCGTCTATAAGCAGAACGGACAGGCCGATATTGGCGCCAAGGACGTAGAAACCGCGATCAAGCTCGGTCCAAGCTCTCCGGAAGCTCTATGGGCACGCGGAGAAATCGCGGAAGCGAACGGCCAGGCTGACAGTGCGATCACTGACCTTCATCATGTCTTGCAGTTGAAGCCGAGTTGGCGTTTCGCGGCCGACGCTCTGAAGCGACTGGGTGCGCCGGTCGAGGACGGGGAAGACAAGCCGCTGCCGTCGCTCGATATCGCCAAATGGCATGTCTTCCAACATGGCAAGGATTACGTCGCGGTCAGCGAGGATTACGGCCAGATCCGTGTGCCTCTCGAAATGATTGGAGTAGGCGAACCGAAACTTCTGCAGTGGGAGGTCAAGGCGCCGCCCTACGCCAACTACGGTGTATTGCGCTTCTCAGGCGGCCGCGTGCCCGGAAAAAATGGACTCGAGGAAACCGAACTCGCTGCAATCATCGATTTGGCGGCCGCCAAGGTCATTGGTATTCAGCCGAACCGCCGGGGTGGGCGCGTCGCCACCTGGACCTGGGATGGCGATCAGTTGCAAGTGGCGAGCGTCGATGGCGTGACGGACGAATATCAGCTTCGCCCGGTTTCCGTTGCCGTCATCGGAAGCGGAGCCTCGCAGCGCCGGCCGAGCGGGCAGGCTTGGTTTCCTTGGGATCAGCAATCGTCGTCACGAGGCGAGTCGCGTCAGCGCCGCCATGCGAAGCCCAAAACGATCTTCGATTTTCTTTTTGGAAATTGAAACTGCCGCCGCATGGAAGCGTCGCATTGGCGACAATTCCGAATCCTTGCGCAATCGAGATTCGCAGAGTCACAAGTGAGCTTAGCGGCGTCCCAGAAAGGCAATTTGTTGTAGCTATATTACCACCCCGAGTTGCTCGTAAGTATCTGGTTTAGAATGTTCCGACTTACGCGAAACAGCGGGGTGTCATTCTGCATACGTTCGAGATATAAGGCTAATTCGTATTGCGTAGGAGAGATTAATGTTGCGTGCACGCAGTTTGGTGGCGGCATTGGTCGCTATTTTGCCGGCGATTCCGGCGGCGGCTCAGCAGTCCCAACCCAACAAAATTGTGGCAGCCGCGAACGACGCATCTTCGGGGACCACAACCGATTTCAGCGAGAGTGCCACAAAACCAGAGGCACCCGCCGAGCCGGCAGCCAAGCCGAAGCAACCATTGCGCCCGACGCTGACGGCGTCGATCGACCTCGCCAGCCAAAGAATGGTGGTCAAGGTCGACGGCCAGACGCGCTATAGTTGGCCGATATCCTCCGGTGTCGCCGCTTATGCGACGCCGACGGGAACCTTCCGTCCGCAGCGGACGGAAAAGATGTGGTACTCGCGCAAGTACGATATGGCTCCAATGCCTCACGCCGTATTCATTCATGGCGGTGTCGCAATCCACGGGACATCTCATACGGCCTATCTCGGAAGCCCGGCATCGCACGGTTGCATTCGTCTTTCGAAGTCCCACGCAGCAACCTTCTACAGCCTCGTCAAACAACACGGCATGGCGCGAACGCGCGTGTCCGTGTATGGGCGACCGCACTGGAGAAAAGGCTCCCAGATTGCGGGACGGGACGACGACAATCGCAGGTCAAGGTACGCCGACCGTCAGGGAAGCTGGTTCTGGGGCGACAGCGAATCCGCATATGATTATCGCCCCTCTCGGCGGAAAATTCCTAAGGGCTACGCCTACGTCGACGGTCAGCTCGTCAAAGTCTATCGTCGCAAAAATGGTGATTATGTCTACCGGCGCGCTTCGCGGCGCGACTATGACAATTACGACTGAGTCCAATTTCGAACAGCATCACGAGTGTAAATGGCCTGGCGCATGCCGGGCCATTTTTGCTTCGCACCGTCAGAACGGATTCCACGTCGCTTGCGGTGTGAAGCGAACGTAGCCGAGATTAGCCCCGAGCCGCATGCCGACGCCGGAGCGGATCGGTGCCATGATCACCGGCCCGCCCTTCAGCAATGTGAGACCTACGCCGCCGACGAAATAAGCCGATCCGTCGATGCCGGTGAATGTCCGGTAGAGATCTTCGGTGCCGTGCATCCGGTAGATGAGGAACAACGTCCGCGATCCCGATGCGCCAAGGTCGGTGCCGACCGAAGGACCGTGCCAATAAACGTCCCGCACGCCTCTTTCCGACCGCATGTAGAGCTTGCCCTTGCCGAAGCGAAGCCCGGCAAGAAAAGCGCCGCCGCCTTCGGTGCCGAGCACGTAGGCAGTCGGACGGCCCATTTCCTTGAAGGTATGCTCGATAACGGACGCAAGATTGGTCGAGACCGCGCCGAAGAAGCCGCGTGTCGCATCGCGGATTTCGTCGATCGTGTACCCGTCTTCCTCGGGCGGTGGCAGACCCTGAACGCGGCCGCCCTCACGCATCGCGACGTTCGGTGCGGTGTAGGCATCGTTGGGTTTCGTATCGGCGGTCCAGCCGGGCGTCGGCTGCGGCTTCGCTGGTGCTTGTGTGACGGGCGGGCGCTTCGCGGGCGCCGGCTTGGGTGATGCCTCGGCCGTTTGAGTGGGAGGCTCCGCTTTCGGCGTGGGCGCCGCCCCACCGGCCTCGGCGATCTTTTCGTCCAGACGGCGCAACATGTATTCGGATTTCTGCTTGATAATCGAAGTGAGTTCGGCGGACGCCGCCTTCACCTCGTCAAGCTTTGCACAGTCGGGCTGGGCGCCGTCCGGAACGCGCCCCAGCGAGTCCAGGCGCAGCAGAAGTTCGCTGCTTTTCTTATCCAGATCATCAAGTTTTTTATCGCGAATGGCATCGAGAGCGACGTTCTCATAGGCATCGTCGCTGAGCTTTTTTGCCGCCTTATATTTGCGGAGTCGCGCTTGCAGTTTGGGTTGCTCGGCAAGCGTCAAGGCGCGCAGGCTGGCGCCCGATTGATCGACGGCTGCGCCGAAATCGGCCGCCGTGCATGTGGCGGCCGAGGCCGGCCCCATGCCGAGAATGAGAGCTAGTGTGGCGGCGCCAAACCCGATAACGGCTCGCATGAATTCGATGCTCCGACTGTCTGCGCCGAGAAAATGTCAGCCGACATTACTTCGCGCGTGTGAGGCCCAAAGCGCCACAAGATTCGTTCATTGCCGTGGCAGCGATTTGGCGGCGAGCCGCGCCATGAAGCGGGCTGTATCAACGACGACCCGCGTGTGTTGTCCGGACCCGATCTGCTCGATGCCGTCGTTCGCTACAACCTTGAACGTCAGCTTGCGTCCGTCGATGGACGCCAATGTCGCCGTCGCCGTGACGGTTAACCCGATAGGTGTCGGCGAACTATGGGTTACGTCGAGATGCATGCCAAGGCTCTGATGTCCATCTGGAAGGTGCGCTTCGACGCAATCGACAGCGGCCGCCTCCATGAGAGCAATTAGCATCGGGCTGGCGAACACCGGCGCATCGCCGCTTCCAACTGCCGTCGCAAGCCGCTGCTCGTTCACAAGCGCGCTCGCTGATCCTGTCGACCCGATGTGCAATTTCGAGAGATCCGCCATTATCAACTCCCTCCGAGCCACTCGGCCTTAACGGGCAAGCGAGCATCGAGCAATGTCTTTGCGGCCGTCTCAGGCGTCTTCCCAATAGAAAGAAGGGGTTTTCCTCGCGGTCTCAGTGCCACGATGGTAACCGGCAGGCATCATCGTTAACGACGAGCGCCAACGAGCAGACCGGGCAGTACGGTTCCCGAAGAGCCGATCTCGCTGAGGGCGGCCGCACAGCTTTCATCAACGATGACCTTGCATTCGCTCGGATCGTCCAACAGCGTGCACTGCTTGAGCTTGATCCACGCTTCGTAAATCTTCTTCGCCTGGGCGTTGAACGTTTGCAGATTGTCGTCGGTGTAAAGCGTGTTGAGCGCCGGCACCTTTGTCGTCGTCTGCGCGCCGGGGCAAATTTCGACCGCACCTAGCGCCTGCCCATAACGAGAGCCGGCATCGTAGGGGGTCATCTCATCGACCGAGGTTCGGGCGGCTTCGATGTCGTCAGGCGAGGGGTCTGCCAGGGCCACACCGCTCGCGCTGACCAGCATGGCAGCGCAAGCGAGAAGGGCGTGGAGGTGCGATTTGATCGTGCGCATCAGCTTATTCCATCCGTCGAACGCATTTTATTCGCAGTTCGAAGTAAAACCCAAAAAAATTTGCCTGCTCACATAGGTTGGGGATTTAGAAATTGGAATAACGCGTATACTTTTTCGTAAGTACAAGTCTTTCGGGTTTCGGCGGGACAATTGGAAGTTTATAGCTTTGTCGTTATGTTCCGCCGGGAGTAGAACCAGCCAGCCCGCCAGCGTTGCGTGGGCATCAGGTCCGCGAACCACGCGAAATCCTGAGCGCCGCCGCCGTCCAAGGAGACCATAGATGATTTCTCGCATTTTTCTTTCTGCCGCCGTAGTGGGAATGGCCGCCATCGTGACGGCTGGTCCGAGTTCGGCACTGACCACCAAGGAATGCAGCACGAAATATCAGGCAGCCAAAAGCGCCGGCACCTTGAATGGAAAAACCTGGAACGACTTCCGCAAATCCGAGTGCGCCGGCGCCGAGGCGACAGAGACCAAATCGGAAAGCAAGCCCGCGACGACCCGCAGCTCCGGAGCCGTTTTTCCGAAGTCCGTTGATCCAAAGTATTCGAAGGAGTCCGCAGGCAAGGCCCGCATGCACACCTGCCTTGACCAGTACAAGGCCAATAAGGCGAACAATGGCAACGGCGGTATGAAGTGGATTCAAAAAGGCGGCGGTTATTACAGCAAGTGCAACACGGCTCTGAAGAGCTAGCAGCCGCACTCCGTCGACCTTCGATCATCATGACAAAGGCGAGGCCCGGGCCTCGCCTTTCTAGTTTCCACGTTCGCGATTGTAGGCCGCCTTGGCTCTTAACGCTTGAGACCGCCGTCACGCTGCCATGCGAGGAAGATCGTCGTCACGAACGCCGTCAAAATCATCGTTCCGAGGATGGCCGGTTGGCGCATGTACGAAAGCCAGATGTTGAAACCATTCAGCCAACCGCCACGACCGGTCAGCACGTTGTTCAGAACCAGAATGAAAAGCGCGACGAGCGATGTCATCGCCGTCGCGATGCCCGCTTCGACGGCGCGCTTCGTCAAGCGCGGAACGGAAATAGAGTTGCGGCCAATGGCGAGTTGGGTTCGGTCCGACATGAAATGCGCTCCCTCGTTGATGGGGCGAGGCTGTTATCGCCATCAAACCCGATTTAATCTCCCTTATCTAACAGATTCGTCGCATCAACGAGGCAAGGGCGAGGCATCGGCCGTCTCGCACTTATGCTGTCAATGATGCTATCATGGAGTAAGCGGGCGATGCTGCTGTCATTCCCGCGAGCGACAAAGCGGATCGACACGAGCCGCTGGGAGCCAGAGAAATGAAATTCACGATTGTATTCGGCTGCGCGAGCGCCATCGCGTTCATGACGTGCGCCGGCGCGCAGGCCCAAACCCTTTATGACGTCGAAAATGCCCGAGCCAACTACCGAGCCGGGTTGGTCAGCGAGTACGACGCCGACCTGCTGCGGATGTGGGGCGCGCCCACGGGAAATTATCCGCCGTCGCGCGTTTATACGCCGCCCAGCTATGACCGTCAGCCTGTCCTGCAGAGGCAAACGCAGGAAAAGCGGCGTCGGCATCGGCGCTAGGAGGCGCGGACGCCCAAAGAAGGGAACTGGAATTCGCGACGGTCGCAGCTTGAAGGACCGGCTTTTGAAGCCGATATTATGCGCATGGACAAAAAAGAAATCCCCAATGGCGAAGACGGCTGGCGAAAGCGGCTGACACCCGAACAGTATCGTGTGCTGCGCGAGAAGGGCACCGAAGCGCCCTTTACGGGCGAGCACCTGCACGCCGAAGCCGACGGCACATTCACATGCGCCGCCTGTGGCAATCCTCTGTTCTCATCGGATACGAAATTCGATTCAGGCACGGGCTGGCCGTCGTTCGATTCCGCTCTTCCGGGCGCAGTCGAATATCATTCCGATGCGTCGCATGGCATGGCCCGCACCGAAATAACGTGCGCGCGTTGCGGCTCGCATCTCGGCCACGTCTTCGATGACGGGCCGACGGCGAGCGGCAAACGCTATTGCATCAATTCGGTGTGCCTCAATCTCGATGAGACCGACGGGTCGTCGACGAAGTAGCGCCTCGTCCGGTTCGTCGTTCTCTATGCTTCCAGCCGCTTCATGAAAGCCATGGCTGCGGCTGGAGCCCGTATTTTTCCCTCGTGAATGAAGAAAACGAACGTGTCGCGCGGCTTCTTCTTGGGCTTCGCGTCGCGATCGACAATCGGTAGGTCGTCGGGAAGACCGCCCGCGGCCCAAGCGCGTGCACGCTTTGCCCACGCGCCGAGCGCCTTCGGCGAATAAGCCGTCGGAATATCGTCGTGCCCCGTCTGCAGCCGCGCATAGACGAAGTCGCTGGTGACATCGGCGATGGCCGGATACGTCGCGTGGTCGGCGAAAACGATGGCCACCGATTTCTTGCGGGCGAGCGCGACGAAATCCGGTGTGCAAAACGAGTCGTGGCGCACCTCAACGGCATGTTGAAGCGAACGCCCTCCGAATTTGTCGGGAAGCAAATCAAGGAAGGCCCCGAAATCGGCCTCGTCGAACTTTTTCGTCGGCGCGAATTGCCAGAGCAGCGGGCCGAGCTTGCTGCCAAGTTCGGTAATCCCGGACTCGAGAAAACGCGAAATTGAATCGCCGGCTCCAGCGAGTTCGCGCCTGTTGGTGGCGTAGCGCGGGCCCTTGAGCGTGAAGACGAATCCATCAGGCGCATCAGCCGCCCAACGCGCAAATGTCTGCGGCTTCTGCGTGCTATAATACGTGCCGTTGACTTCGATGGTCGGAAGCTGCCGGCTGGCATAGTGCAGCTCTTGGGCTTGAACGAGCCCTTTCGGATAAAAGACGCCGCGCCAAGGCTCGAACGTCCAACCGCCGATTCCGGCGCGAATTTTCCCGGTTTCCGCCGTTTCGCCATTTTTTTCTGGCGCTTGCGATGCAGAAGACTGCTTGCGCGACATCGGTTGGCTCCCATTTACGAGGCGCTCGGCGAGTCGCAAGACGAACGAAGATCTCGCAGAGACGCCGTTGCGGCGCTGCGATTCGCTGCTTGGCCGCGACTTCGCAGCGCAGAGTTACGAACAAACCACAGCAATATACCGGCGGTTGCCGACAGTTTGCTTATCACTTCTAGTCCGCGTGCGGGTAACCGGGTAAACTTTTCAGAGGGGTAGATCCGGCGAGCATGAGTGCCGAGGGGAATGGCTGAGACCGCTGATCTCACGATTGCGGGTGCCGCCCAGTGGAGCGGGACCACAAAGCGTGAACGCAATTTTTGGATTGCGTTAGCGTGTGCAGCAGTGCTGCACGCGTCGCTGTTTGTCGGCGCAATTGCAAGCAAGCCGAAGCGGCTGGGCGATCCAACCGGTGCGGATAAAGCAATCAGCGTTTCGTTGGTGACGGAAGCCGACCTCGAGAGCCGAAGCACGGTCGCCGACAAGCCGTCGCCGCCGCCAGGACCTCCGGCCGCTCCCGAACAAAAGCCGCAGCCGGCAAAGCCGCAACCCAAGCAGGAGCAGGCGAAGCAGGAACCTCAGCCACTGCCTCCGCAACCGGAAGAGCCGCCGCAAAAGCCCGAGGAGCAACCAACCAAGGCAGAACAGCCGCCCCAGCCTGACGATATAAAACCGGACGACAAGCCGGAGCAAAAAGTCGCCAAGGCGGAGGATCCGAAGGCGACCGAGAACGCGCCAGATCTGTTTTCGCTGCAGGACGTGAATCCGGCGAACATGGAGAGCGCGGCGAAGCCGAAACCGAGCCCCAAAACCGAAACGAAGAAATCAACGGCTCACAAATCGCCGCCGAAAAAGAAGAAGATGGCCGCGCTCGATCTTTCGACGCCGAAAAGCTTGATGCAACCGTCGTTCGGCGGTGGCGGTGCAGCCGGTCTGCAACGTCCGCCCGGCATCACGCGATCCGGTCTCAACGATGCCTTTGCGCGCGCCGTGATCAAGGCGCTTCAGCAGACGATGCCGCAACTGACAGAAGTGCTAGGCCGTGTCACGATCCGCATATTCCTGACCGAAACCGGCAACGTGTCGCAGGTTCGATTGCTATCAGGCTCAAAGAACTCGTCTCTGGATCAAAGCGTCGTCTTCGCGGCACGACAGACGAGCTATCCAATTCCGCCGGCAGGCTCCAACGTCGCCGACCGGACCTTCATGGTCACGTATATTTACGACTGAGATTTGGTTGCTGGTAAGCCGGGACTATTGACGCAAGGCGAAGCGCCGGAATTCCGGCGCTTCACTCTGTGTATCAGGATTTACGCGAACAAAAGCAAAGTGATCAGAATTGCTGGACCAGTTGATTAGCGCTGGCCGGCGTCCTGCGTCGTGGTTGCCGTCGCGGCACCGAGTTTCATCGGCACATATTCAGGCGACTCGCGGCGGCATGCGCCGAGTGCGAGAGCCGCAAAGCAAAGTCCGAGAACTGCGATTTTCATGATGGTTCACCTCCCGATTTGAGATTAGCGACTGCGATACTCTGCAATTTCAGTTACCCCGATGTTAAACAGGTATCGCGGTTTACTTGTTCCCCCGCACAGAAGGATAGACTCTGAGCCCCCGCTTGTGGATGCGGATTTGCAACACATGATTCGGACCTTCTCTCGCCTGTTTTGGTGCGGCCCAGGCTTGATCTTCAATTGTCGCCAATGCTCTTCGCCGAACCGATCGGTCTCGCATGTATCTGCGAAGGGATTAACATCCACGAATGAGGATGGAGGTTGCAATGCTCCTGAAATCGCAAACGTTTGGTGCGCGGAGCCTGGCGCTGTTCGCGGCCTTGTTGATCCCGGCGCCTTTAGCGATTGCCGAACCGGCCACCGAGGAGTCGGCGGGTTCTATCGAGCAGCTGTTGAAATCCGGATGGGAAGTCGCCGGATACGCCAGCAATTCAGACAGTCGCTCGACGTTCATTCTGTTCAAGAATCCGCACCAGTCTCATCTCGTTCAGTGCCTAGCCGGTTATGACGTGACGCGAACGCCGCGCGTCTTTGAAAACTGCTACCGCCTGCGCTAAGCACTCGGGGTCCGCAAGCGAGGGGGGACGATGACAAAGCCGGGGCTCTGGAGCCGAGCAGCGTGGACGATCGTCGGCCTGTTGTGGGTCGTCGCGACGCTCAACTATCTGGACCGCCAGCTCGTCGTCACGATGCCCGGACCCATCAAGGCCGATCTGCAAATCGGAGACGAACGCTTCGGTTTGCTCTCGTCTGTATTCCTCTGGGTCTATGGTCTGTGTTCGCCGCTAGCAGGCTATGTCGCCGATCGCGTCGGCAAGCGCCCGGTGATCATCGCTAGTCTTCTTCTCTGGTCGGTTGCGACCTTCGTCAGCGGTATCGTGACGTCGTTCGAGGGCATGCTGGCGGCGCGTGCGATGCTCGGCGTCAGCGAAGCGTTCTACATGCCCGCCGCCGTGGCGCTCATCGTGGAATATCATCGCGGCTCGACACGCAGCCGCGCCACCGGGCTGCATCTCAGCGGCGTGTATGTCGGATCGGTTCTCGGCGGTCTCGGCGGCGCATTCGCTGAAATGTTCGGATGGCGCACCGGCTTCCTGATCATGGGTGCGATCGGCGTCGCCTACGCCCTCGTGCTGATGATTGTTTTTCCGCAGCCGCCGCAAAAGACCGAGCCGAGCGAAGACAGTCCCGCCCAATCCGCAACGCTATCGCTGCCGCGCGCCGGAGCCTTTGCGTCACTACTAACGACGCGCGGTTTTCTGTTTCTCCTGGCGATGAACCTTTTGAACGGCGCCGCATATTGGCCGGTACGCAATTGGCTTCCGGAATTTTTCCGTTCCGAGATCGGTGTCAGCCCCGCATGGGCAGGTGTTTACGGGCCGATGGCGTTCAACGGCGCGGCGTTCGCCGGAATGCTGATCGCCAGTCACCTCTCGGATTGGTGGTCGCTGCGAAATGAGCGCGCCCGCGCGCTCGTCCCGGCCATCGGCTTTATGATTGCCGCGCCGTGTTTGTTCATGGTCGGCGCGGTCGAATATATTCCGATCATACTCGCTTGCGTTCTCGTCGCCGGGATGTCCCAAGGTTTCCTCGACGCCAATCTGATGCCCGCTGCCTGCACGGTCACGGACTTCCGTCATCGCGCCACCGCGTACGGCCTGCTGAATTTCGTTGGCACCACTGCGGGCGGCGTGATGACGTATGTCGGCGGTATGCTGAAAGAACAGGACGTGCCGTTCGGCACGACGTTCCAGGCCGCCAGCCTGTTGATCCTCGCCGCCGGGTTCTGCCTGCTCGCCGTCAAGCCGACACGTCGTGAGACCGGATTCAGTGCCGAGCTCGCACCGTCGGCCATGCGATGAATGCAAACAGCACCATCGATGCGAGCAAGGTAATGGAACCTATGGCAGCCAACGGTTCGCCCATTTCAGTTCTCCCGCCGAAAATCGAAAAGAGACCGATAATCAGCACGACGAAACCGATCTCGGCCAGCCAGAAATGGACGCTCGCCATTCGGCTGTCCGATGCGTTCGGAAAGGTGTGGTAGAAAAATCCGAAAATCGCGAACGTGACCCAGCCGAGCAAGAGGATATGAGCATGGGTCGGCATTTGCGAATGATCTTGCGTTATTCCATGACAAGTCCGAGCGACATGCCAAGAACGGCATAGATCAACGCGCTCGCAAAAAAGCGTCCCGCAATTCCCGTCATGACAGTCCCTCCTCGATGGACGTGCATCGCGCCGTCACATTGGCTTCGTCGTGGCATACCGATCAGGCTGAAGGCTTCAATGGTGCAGGCGGATGGCTCGGCTCGCGATGGAAGTATTTGAGTGTCAGGTAAGCGCCGATCCAGGAGCCGACGATCGCGAAGCCGACATAGATCCAGTTGTTCGTATAGCTGATGACCGCGAACGACGAGAGCATGTACCAGACGCCGCTCCAGTTCGCCGCCGCCAGCGGCCGCCGCGCCACGACTGATGCGGTGAACATGACGTAAGCCGCATCCGTTGCCGCCGTCGCGAGCAGTACGCCGGCTCCGACCAAATAATCGATCGTCATATCGAAATGGCTCCCATGTTTTGCCGTGCGACGCCGCTTCATTGAGCAGGTCGTCGGGCGCGATCCGTGTCACCAACGCACTTTGTCGAGTCGAAAGAAGCGGCTGAAGATTTTCCGTACGACCTTGGACGGCAGCTTGCCGCGCGAGAAATGCATGAATTTTGCGGTTGGGCCGACGGCGTAGCGAAAGCGCGGGCGCGGCGCGTCAAGCGCATTGGCGACGGCCTTGGCGACTTCGATCGGGTCGCGCGCCGCCTTTGCGACATGCGTATCGACCGCGACCTCCAGATGACGCAGGAGCGGGCGATACGCGCTGCCCTCCGGCAAGATGCGCGGCGAACTCTCCCAAATGTTCGTCTTGTACGCTCCAGGCTCGATCAGGATGATCTCGATGCCGAAAGGTTCGAGTTCGTAGCTGATCGCTTCCGCCCAGCCTTCGACGGCCCATTTCGATGCGCAGTACGGCGAATTCGCCGGTTGTCCCGCGAACGCCGACTCGCTCGAAATGATGACGATGCGCCCGCGCCGTTGTGCACGGAACGCGGGCAGCAGCTTCCGTGTCAGGGCCAGCACGCCAAAATAATTGACCTCCATGACACGACGGATATGAGCGTCGTCCAAATCTTCGAATGCGCCGCCGACAGCAACGCCTGCATTATGGACGACCGCATCCAGCGGCTGGCTCTGCAAGTCGAGAGCCGCGACTGCGCGGTCGATCGATTGCGGATCGGAAACGTCGAGCTGCGCGACGTGGACGTGCGATCTGACGTTTGCTGCCGTCACCGCGCGATCGAGTTCCGAGCGTTTGCTCAGGTCGCGCATTGTCGCGATGACGCCCCAGCCGCGCTTCGCAAGCTCCACCGCTGTCACGAGGCCGAAGCCGGACGAGGTTCCGGTGATTAGAACGGTCGGCATGTGGTTAGCGTCTCCAATTTTAGTCATTTCGCGGAGATTATTCTCTTTCGGGCCCCGGAGGGGAGGGCCTTCTTTGCGCGTGACGGCAGGCCTGCGCCGTATGGCCGGCTCCGCGTAGCGGCGTCACACGGCGCCCCCAAAGCCCCCGCCAAAGACCGCACCATCTTGCGCGGCCGCCGCCATCGTATTAGCAACCGCCGGACAATGGCCCTGCACGGAGTTTGAAATCATGGCGGAATCGAAGGACACGAACGAGGCAATCGCGGAACTGAAGCGCGAGATCGCCGAGCTTTCAGGACTGTCGCTGGCCACCGGCGTTATCCTTACGCAGCTCCTGCAGAAGATCGCCAGCCGCGAGATGAATCCGCAGGGGGCGGCGGGCCAGATCGTAAACAATGCGCGCGCGGCCATCGAGGGCTTCACGGCGCAGCAGAACTCCGATCCCGTAATGAAGGCCCGCGCGCTCGATGCGGTGAAGCAATACGAAGATCAGATCCGCTCCGTCCTGCGCGAGTAGAGATCCAATGCGCGTGCGGCCGGCTCCGCGAAGCGGAGTCGCACGCGCCAACAAAAAGCTGCGTGCGGCCGGCTCCGCGCAGCGGAGTTACACGCCCCAACTAAACCTGCGCACGGCGGCCGGCTCCCCGGAGGGAAGTCGCCGTGCGCCAACAAAAAGCTTACCTAATAGTCCTTGCCCCGGATTCGCTTCAGCTGTTCCCAGATCGGCAAAGCCACGAGGCCGCCGACCGCGCCACCGACGTAGCTCGGCAGCGGAAAACGGAACAACGACTGCCACATCAATCCGATGATCCAGCTCGCG
>DATLJG010000248.1:0-30237 GCA_035538995.1 Hyphomicrobium sp.
TATTTGCGAAATCGCACGCAGCAATAATGCTCCGGTCACTCCGCTGCCGATAGCGACTTCGGTTAGTGCAATGTCGATGGCCCATAGCCGGACCCAGACGAGGGACAAAAGCAGCCCGTAAACGACGAACCCAATGACAGCAGCGAATGCGTCCCGAACGGCGATAATCCAGCCGGCGACGAACAAGGCCAGAATGGCCAAGCCAACATCGACGACAACGGAGACCGTCATGCTCGCGGCCTCTCCTGTTGCGCCCGCCGGGCAATGAGTTGGGCAACCGTCGATCCGGCGAATTGGACGAGAATCCAGACGCTCAAAATTTTGAAGGCGCCAAGGAGGCCATCGGTCCGAGGCAACAAACCGAGCGCCACGAGGCCGAGCCCAAGATTATCGGCTTTCGTTAGCGCGTGCAGGCGCGTCAACGTATCGGGAAATCGCAGGAGGCCGACCGTACCGGCGAGAAAAAAGAAAGCACCGAAGCTGACCATTGAGATCGTGAAGATGTCCCGCGCCAAGATCAACGTCATTGCGTGTCTCTCCTGACTACTGCCGATCACCCGAACTTGTGACGAATGCGATCGAGGCGAAGGCGGCAAGCAATGCGAGTGCAAGCGCAACATCTACGATGGCCGGTTCGCCAACGGCGGTCGCGATCAACAGAAGCGCCGCAATGCCGCTGGTTCCCAGAAGCTGGGCCGACATCATCCGATCCGCCAACGTCGGCGCTTTCAGAACGCAAATGAGTCCCGTAATCAGAAGGCCCAATACGAAAGCCGCAACTGCGAAAAGAAAGCTATCCATCGTTTTGCGTCGCTCCAATCGCCTTGCGAAAAAGACTGACATCCTCGCAAAGCTGCTCCACAACCGGCTGACGCGTATCAAGGCAATGAACGAGAATGTTGCCGGCAGCATCAGATTTGACTGGCACGGTGCCGGGCAAGAGACTTGAAAGCGCGCAAAAGGCGCTGCGGGCAGGCCCGGCCGTAAGCGGACAATGAAACTGAACATACCCCGGATGCAGCGGAAGCCGCCGACTAAAAGCGCGCCTTGCAACATCGAGGCCTGCGATGACCGATTGATGAAAGAAATGCAGTATGAACTTCAGTATCGGCAGCAAAGATGGACGCGCGGAGCCCGGCGGCATGAGGGACATGCTGATCGAGGTGGCCACAATCGCTGCGAAAAAGCCGACGGCCAGATCACTCCAATGACCTAGCGTCAGAACAATCCAGAGAGCCAAGAACATCGCCCATCGGACCGCAGCACTGATCCAGAAATTGGGTACGTCGCGCTCAATGCCATACATACAAATGTCTCGCGAGTGGCGATTAAATTAGACGCCGCCGGATGATCGAAGCTCTGGTGCACTCAGCGCATGCTTGATGCAAGGTTCCTGAACGTCGTCCCGACGGGCGTGTGCAAATTTGAATCAACTACCGGCATCTTTCCTACTGCATCAACCTCATGTTTGCTTGTGTCGAATGCGGACACAGGTTGCTAAAGCCGATTGTCCCGGCGAAGAGTTCTCGTATTTAGCGGGTACCTGATCAGTTTCTTAATGCGTAGCCAGCTCCTGCTCCGGGCGAGCCACAGGGCGAGTTGAAGGCCTAAATTTCTCGCGTATGGCTTGGAAGGTGACGTAAAGAGGCGGGATCGCGAATATGCCGATGAAGGATGCGAATATCATTCCGCCGAATACGGGCGTTCCGACATTGCGGCGTGCGAGTTCCGAGGCTCCTACGGCGACGACGAGAGGAAGCAACCCGAGAATGAATGCAAAAGACGTCATCATCACCGGGCGGAAACGTAAACGGCTGCCTTCCGTGGCAGCTTCATTGAGTTCGACGCCGCGCTCGCGTTGTTCCTTCGCAAATTCGACGATCAATATGCCGTTCTTCGCCGCCAGACCGATCAGGACAACCATCCCGATCTGCCCATAGAGATCTAACGTCAGACCAGCGAGCTTAATTGCGGCGAATGCACCGAATACGCCGACACTAACGGACAGAAGGACTGGGACCGGGATCGTCCAGCTTTCATAGAGAGCCACCAGGAAAAGATACGCAAAGAGTAACGCAAAGCCGAGGATGAGCGCCGTTTTGCCCTCGGCTCGCTTCTCCTGGAACGCCGTGTCGGTCCATTCACCGGCATAACCATCGGGTAAAGTGCGGGCAGCAACGGCCTCCATCGCCGTCAGCGCTTGACCGGACGACACGCCCGCTGCGGGCGCGCCCTGGACCGTCACGGCACGCAGGTTGTTGTAGCGAATGATTGACGGGGGACCAACGACCGTTCGGACCTCGACCAGGCTCCGCATCGGAATCATCTGGCCTTTGTCGTTGCGCACGTTGATCCGATAGAGATCGTCGATGCTCGTGCGGTCTGTGGCATCCGCTTGGACTTGGACCTGCCAAGTACGGCCGTACAGATTCATGTTGTTGACGAAATATCCACCGAGCGACGCCTGCAACGCTTGAAAAACATCGTTGAGCCGAACACCTAAAATCTGCGCTTTGTCGCGATCGATATCGAGATAGAGCGAGGGGTTGGTTGCCGAGAAGGTGCTGAATACCCGGTCCAGTTTGGGATCCTGGTTGGTTGCGACGAGTAAGCCGCGCAAAACCTGGGCCAATGCTTTCGGGTCGCCTCCGCGAAGATCTTGAAGGACATATGCGAACCCGCCGCCAGATCCGAGGCCGATGATCGGAGGCGGCGCTAACGGCACGACCGTGCCTCCGGGGATCTCGCGGAGCTTGGGGCCGAGACGTTCGATCAACGAACGCACGCCCAGCGAGCGATCCTTGCGTTCCTCAAACGGTTTCAACGTCACGACCATGAACGCAGCATTCGACTGCGAGTAGTTATCAATAAAATTGAGCCCTATGACTGAGGTCACGTCCTGGACGGCTGCTTCGCCCTTGAGAATGGCCTCCGTCTGACGGACGACGTTAATTGTGCGGCCGACCGATGCGCCGCCGGGGAGCTGTGCGAGCACGAACAACGCACCTTGATCGTCCTCGGGGAGAAAACCGGTTGGCGTTACCTTGGCCAATCCATAGGTGCCCGCGAGAGAGATGCCGACTAACGCCAGACCAATCAGAGAAACCCGCAACAAGCGAGCGACGGCTGCGCCGTAGGCGTCCCGCACATGATCGATCGCTCGCATGACCGCACCGATCGGTCCTCGTCGCGGCCCGTGATGCGGTTTGAGGAGAATACCGCACAATGCCGGCGATAGCGTGAGCGCGTTGATTGCCGACAAAAACATCGCAACGGCGATGGTCACTGCAAACTGACGAAACAGCTCTCCGGAAATTCCGGGAATGAAGGCGACGGGCACAAAGACGGAGAGTAGAACCAACGTTATAGCAATGATCGGAGCCGTGATTTCGGCCATGGCTCGTTTGGTGGCCTCGGGCGGCGATAGCTCGGGATGTTCTTCCATCACGCGCTCGACGTTCTCGACCACGACGATGGCATCATCGACCACAATTCCGATCGCCAAGACAATTGCCAGCAGCGAGACCGTGTTTGCCGAGTATCCTATCGCCAGCAGCACGATGAATGTGCCGATCAAGCTGACTGGCACTGCGAGCGTCGGTATCAGTGTCGCGCGGACACTACCTAGAAAGAGATAAACGACGAGCACCACAAGAATGAAAGCCTCAATGAGAGTCTTGCGCACCTCGTGGATGGTATCCGTAACGAACTGTGTCGGGTCGTAAGTAACCTTCCAAGCCATGTCATCGGGAAACCGCTTCTCGGCCGTTTCAAGTTTGGTGCGTACCGATTTCAAGGTCGTGATCGCGTTGGCACCGGGTGACTGATAGATCGCGATAACGGCGGCAGGCCCGCCGTTGAATAACGTGTCGCGATCCAGATTTGCGGCTCCCAGTTCGAGCCGTGCAACGTCACCCAACCGCAGCACGGAGCCGTCAGGGTTGGTCCGGAGAACGATCTTCTCAAAATCTGCAATGGTGTTCAGGCGGCCCTTTGTTTGGATGTTGAGTTGAAGTTGCTGTTCGTTTGAAATCGGTCGCGCGCCTATCCGGCCGACGGCAGCTTGAATGTTTTGAGCCTGGATCGCGTTGATGACGTCGCCGGTCGTCAGTCCCAATCCGGTCAATCTATCGGTTTTGACCCACGCCCGCATAGCGTAGTCCTGCGGCCCCCAAAGGACGGCGTCGCCAACGCCCGGTGTGCTCTTGATCTGATCGAGCAGGTTGATCGTGACGTAGTTGGACAGAAAGAGCGGGTCGTGGGTGTGCTTGGGCGAGTAGAGCGCCACGACGCCAAGCAGGGCCGAGGATTTCTTCTTGACGGACACGCCCTGGCGCTGAACCTCGGGCGGCAAGCTCGATAACGCGACTTGCACCCGATTGTTGACATTGACGGTATTGATGTCGGGATTGGTGCCGAGCTCGAATGAACAGATCAGCGTATAGCTGCCGTCGTCGCCGCTCACGCTCTTCATATAAATCATTTTATCAACGCCGACGACCTGCGCTTCGATGGGTTGCGCGATCGAAGTATCGACAACGGACGAATTGGCCCCAGGATATGTCGTCGTGACCTGTACTTGCGGCGGAACGATATCGGGGTATTGAGCAAACGGGATCGCGTATAGCGCCAGCATGCCAGCTATCGTCGTGACGATCGCGATGACAATGGCCAGTCTCGGACGGTCAACGAAGATAGAGGATAACATCCCTCAACTCCGATTCTGGAGTTGAGGGACAGGCGTTGCGACTACGGCAGTTCCCGGGCGCACACTCTGCAAACCATCGACAATAACCTGCTCGCCTCCGTTCAAGCCGTCGTCGACGACAATGTCGGTCCCACCGCTTTCACCGCTGGTCTTTACCCTCCTGATCGCTGCTTTTCCGTCGTCTACGACAAAGACGTACGTCCCTTGCTGATCCGCGATGAGCGCCGATTGTGGGATGACGACTTTTTCAATCGGCTTACCGGCTTCAATCGAGACGTGGACGAGTTGGCCGTCGATGAGCGCGCCCTTCGGGTTTGGAAACGACGCACGAACAAGCACGGTATCGGTTGTGCGATTGACTGTAACGTCGACGAAATTGATTGTGCCTTCCTCGCTGTACTTACTGAGGTCGGCGAACCGCAAACGAGCTTTCAGCTGGGTGACGTCGAGTTGTTGCCCGGTCTGCTGCAAACGCAGGAATTCTCGCTGGCTCACGGGAAACGTAACGTACATGGGATCTTGGCTGACGATTACCGTCAAAGGCCCGCTCTCGGGGCTCACGACGTTGCCCTTGGTGACATTCGTTCGACCAATTTTTCCCGCTACTGGAGCGACAATGTCGGTGTAGCCGAGGTTGATCTTGGCCGTGTCGAGATTTGCCTGGTCGATGAGAATTGTGCCCTTGGCCTGTTCATCGGCGGCACGCGCCTGGTCGCGGGCAACGGCTGAACCAACATTCCTCGCGAACAATTCTTCGGCACGCTGCAATTGAACTTCGCTCAACACCTTCGCGGCCTTACTTCGGTCGAGTGCGCCTGCCGCCTCTCCAACTGCGGCCTGAAATAGCCCCCTCTCAATTTTGTAAAGTGATGCGCCGGCCTGAACCAAGTCTCCTTCTTTGAATTCGACCGCTTCCAGGTAACCGGTGACCCGCGCCCTGATCTCGACGCGGTCGACGGCTTCGACACGCCCGACGAAATCCAGCGATTTCGCGATTGGCTTGCGTACGGCGGCTACGACGCCAACCGAAACTCGGTCCGGAGAGTTATTCTGTTGGGCATAAGACGACGTAGCAGCCAGCAAAAGCGCGACGGCTACGCCGATTTGAATGCGCATCTCACTCTCCTCACTCGCACCCCATAGGTTGGATGGTGGCCGACGAAACGAAAAGTGCAGATCCAAACGGTGATGAGAAAACCCGTCGCAAAAACTCTATGACTGTGCGTGGTTTCTCTCGCGCGAGCAGCTAACGATGGTGATTTCTTTCTTTGCTGAACCTTTCAACGAGAAGTCCGGCGATGAGAATGCCGACTACGCCGACGACGCACCAAACCAAAAATTTCCAAACGCCCCGGAAATGGCAGTCGGCGGGATAGCCGGCGCTCCAGCACCAAGCCCTCTCCGCGTAAGACGTGATGCCGCCGGTCACGAAGCCCCAAACGAGTACGATGAGCGCTAAAATCACAGCGCCCAAAAGAATGCCGGCCGCCTTCTTGATGTAGTTCACGGCACCAAGTCCTTTTGAACTATCGTAACGAAAGACGTTTGTAGCGCCAAGTGAGTTGTGAGGTGGCCGGCTGGGTTAGGTGGGGCATGAGGTATTGCGTCGTCTGTTTGCGTGCTGATCTTTGGCGATCAATCTCGGGGGCGACCGTCTAATTGAACAATGATCGATCTTTCAAAAATCACCGAGCCAGCATTGCGGCCCCTCCAAAGAGGTGTCCTTGTCCGGCTTGTCGAGCCTAATGCGGTTCTGGAATAAATTTGAATGAGTGAGTTTCGCGCTCCGAAGCCGCTGTAACATGCCGTTTTGGAAGTTTGACCTTCTCATGTTTGACTTCCGTATAAGGAATTCGGCTGAGGAGGTGTTCGATAATGTTTAGACGGGCTTTTCTTTTGTCGTCGGATCGCGCGACGTACCACGGTGCCCAGGACGTATCGGTTGCCGAAAACATATCGTCTCGCGCTCGCGAATAGTCATCCCAGCGGGTGTACGATTTCAAATCCATTTTCGAGAGCTTCCAGATTTTTCTTCCGTCATCGATCCGATCCTCGAGCCGGCGCGTTTGTTCGTCTGGGCTTACTTCCAGCCAGTACTTGATCAGAACGACCCCAGAGTCGATGATGGCTTTCTCGACGTCCGGGACGGCTCTCAGAAATCGTTCGGCCTGCTTGTCCGTGCAAAATTCCATGACACGTTCAACGCCTGCGCGATTGTACCAACTGCGATCGAAAATCACGATTTCTCCACCCGCCGGAAGGTATGGAAGATATCGCTGAATATACATTTGGGATTTTTCCCGCTCGGTGGGAGCGGGAAGCGCAATCACTCGGAAAATTCTGGGACTCACTCTCGCCGTTATGGCTTTTATGGTTCCGCCTTTTCCGGCTCCGTCACGCCCTTCAAACAAGATGCAAATTTTTTTCTCCTCGTGCCGAACCCATTCCTGCAACTTAACAAGCTCGACGTGGAGACGTTTGAGTTCCCGCTCATAGTCCTTGCGCTTGAGTTTAGCGTTGGGTGAGGAATCGTTATCAGCGTGCGCTTCTGCGCCTTTATCTTTTTCCATTATCGTCCTCAGTCAAACTGAGTTATTCAAAATCGATACTGACGCAAAATGTGGAGACACGGCCGCCAGCGAGCAACGCCGGGCCGATCGCTTGATGATTGCGAACGGAAGAGCCGGCTTTGCTTGGATGCCGGCGAAGCGGCGGGGTCAGTGGCCATGCGACTATACCATCAGCAGACCCTGATCTCAGCGCATCTATCGATCAGGAGTTCTCTCCCACATTGAGCCGACGCGCCGTCGACAG
The DNA here is from genome assembly GCA_035538995.1 of Hyphomicrobium sp. Taxonomy (GTDB): domain Bacteria; phylum Pseudomonadota; class Alphaproteobacteria; order Rhizobiales; family Hyphomicrobiaceae; genus Hyphomicrobium_B. The sequence continues at coordinate 7,523 of DATLJG010000248.1, forward strand.
CAATAGAATTGCAAAACGTGATTAGCGGCGGCCGTGACACTTCGATGACGTCCCGGTTGATCTTGAGGTATGCACGTTGGGGCAATTGATCGTGCGGAACCGAAAACGAAGCAAAGGACAACAAACTTCGTTCATTAGGGGAGCAAATGTTTGAAGCGTATGAGCGTTCGCGATCAAGCGCAGGGATCGAAACGTTCGTCGCGTTTCCTCGCTTGATTTTGAGCAAGGTCGGCATATGCTGGCGCCTTTTAGTATGTGTGCTGATTGTATTTTATGAGTAGTCGCATATGGCTGAACCCGCAATTTCGGCGGCGTGCGCGACGAGCGTCCAGGGGCCTTTCGGGCTGGCGCAGGATGCATGGACCTATTCAATTGACGCTTGGCAGCGGGGTATTCTGTTTCTCGACGCTTTGGAGCAAAGAAGTTCCAGGTATTACGAACATGCCGCCAAACTCGCGCCCCATGTTTTGAAATTTGGTTGCGAGCTTTTGCTTGACGGACGTGAGTTTAAGAAACCTGTAAATTACGCCCTTGTCCGCATCGTTCCGCCCGATGGCAGGAAGCCGGATAAGTTTAAACGTCCCTTTGTGATTGTCGATCCGAGAGCCGGGCATGGACCGGGCATCGGAGGCTTCAAGCCGCAAAGCGAGATCGGCGTAGCGATGAAAGCGGGCCACCCCTGTTACTTCATCGGCTTTCTTCCTGATCCCGTCCCCAATCAGACCATTCAAGATATTGCTGAAGCGGAAGCCCTGTTCCTCGAGCACGTGATTGGTTTGCATCCGGAAGCCGATGGCAAGCCCGCTGTGGTCGGAAATTGCCAGGCAGGCTGGGCGGTGATGATGCTCGCCGCCACACGACCGGAGCTTTTTGGTCCTATCATCGTCGCAGGGTCTCCTTTGTCGTATTGGGCCGGGACGTCGAAACAAAACCCGATGCGATACACCGCAGGCTTGCTCGGTGGTACTTGGATAACCGCTTTGCTTGGAGATGTCGGGAACGGCAAGTTTGATGGAGTGTGGCTGGTCTCGAATTTCGAGAATCTCAACCCTGCGAATACGCTTTGGTCCAAACACTACAACCTCTATTCCAAAATTGATTCCGAGGTCCCGCGGTATCTGGAATTTGAGCAATGGTGGGGTGGCCATGTGCTACTCAACGCCTGTGAAATGCAGTTCATCGCCGACGAACTGTTTGTCGGGAACAAGCTCTCCTCGGCGTCTGTGAGGTCTGCGAACGGAGCCCGCGTCGATCTCCGCAACATCGCCTCGCCGATCGTGGTCTTCTGTTCAAAAGCCGACAACATCACGCCGCCAGCACAAGCTTTGGATTGGATCCTCGATCTCTACGGCAGCGTCGACGATATCCGGGCCCATGGGCAAACGATCGTCTATGCCGTCCATGAATCGATTGGGCATCTTGGGATTTTCGTCTCGGGGTCCGTCGCCAAGAAGGAGCACGATCAGTTCGCGAGCAACATTGACTTGATCGATGCGTTGCCGCCTGGACTGTACGAAGCGGTTATGACACCCAAAGACCCCGATGATCCTACGGCGGATCTTATTTTGGGCGACTATCTGGTCCGCTTTGAAGCGCGCAGCATGGATGATATCCGCGCGCTCGGCAGCAATAGCGCGGAAGATGACCGCGAGTTTGCGACCGTTGCACGTGTTTCCGAAATCAATCTCGGTCTCTATCGCACATTCGTTCAACCTTGGGTGCGGAGCTGGGCGAACGAGAGTTCGGCGGAATGGATGCGCCGATTTCATCCTTTGCGAATGCAGTATGAGTTCTTCTCGAGCGCCAACCCGCTGTTCCAGCCTCTGATGTCTGATGCGGCGAGGCTTCGGAAAAATCGACGACCCGTTTCAAAAGACAACGTCTTTTGGCAGATGCAGGAGTGGTTCAGCGACTGGATGGTCACGACGCTCGACGCCTACCGGGATGTTCGTGACGATGCAGCAGAAGCGTGGTTTCACGCGATTTACGGTTCGCCATTTCTTCAGGCCCTGGTTGGTCTCAGGGCATCCGATGAACAACCGCATCGCAGAATGGGAGATGACCCCGCACACCGCGCCCTCGTCGAACAAAAGATAGCAGATTTAAAACGGGGGATCGCCGAGGGGGGGCCGCGAGAAGCCGTTATTCGTGCATTGCTGTACATAAGGATGCCCGATGGAGTCGTGGACGAACGCGGCTTCAATCTTTTGCGGAGAATGCGAGAAGAGACCGGTAAGGGTTTGAACCTCGCGACATTCAAGCAAACTTTGCGCGAGCAGTTTTTTATGCTGCTTCTTGATGAGCGTCGCGCCGTGGATGCCATTCCGGCGATGCTCGCGGCCGACCCCGAGCTGGCGGCCAGAATGAAAGCCAAGCTCGATCGAATGATCGAACTGGTCGGAATTCATAGCAAAATTGCGCGCGCGCGCCTGGCGGAAGTGGAAGCATTGTTTGAAAACGAAGACGTCGCAACGATGCCCGCGAAGCAAGCGGCCATTTCGACCTCCCGGAACACGAGAGTCGAAAAGCCGCATTAATATGAGTCGCGCTTCGTCCGTTGCAGACAAACGGAGATAGCAAATGCCCGGCCTCCTTCGTCCCGAAGACCTGAAGATGATTAGCTCTGACGCGGAGATGGCAGAGGTTGATCAGGAGCGGAAGCTAAAAGAAAAGAAAAAGCAGCAGGCGCGAGAACTTCGCGAGGCTTTCATGTCGCGCAAAGTCGCGCCGGAAGCTGTTGAGCGAATAAACAACGCAGTACGGATTGCCGCTCAAAACGGCCATCATCATTTGGAGGTTATCACTTTCCCCTCAAGCTACTGCAGCGATGGGGGACGGCGGATCAATATCGCCGACGCGGAGTGGCCAACGACGCTGACGGGCTTTGCCAAGGATGCGTACGATTTCTACAATAAAGAGTTGCGGCCTCTCGGCTACAAACTTCACGCCGAAATCGTCAGTTTTCCGGACGGTATGCCCGGAGAGGTTTCTCTATCGCTCGCATGGTGAACCTTCCGAAGGAGAGACGCTATGGCCGAAGCAACCATCTCCAAAATTCATCGGCATGAAAAATACGAGAGATTGGTCGCGATAGCGCAGCGTCTGGATCCACTTCCAACCGCCGTCGCGCAGCCTTGTGACGAGTCATCTCTACGTGGTGCAATCGAGGCGAAGGACGCCGGACTGATAAACCCGATACTCGTTGGGCCAAAGAAGAAGCTGATCGAGATTTCGAGGACGCTCGATCTGAACCTTGATGGTCTCGAAATAATCGATGTGCCTCATAGCCACGCCGCGGCGGCGAAAGCCGTTGAAATCGTGCGTGCCGGCAAAGCCGAAATGCTCATGAAAGGCAGCCTCCACTCCGATGAGCTGCTTGGCGCCGTAACGAGCCGGGAGACAGGTCTTCGTACTGGGCGGCGAATTAGCCACGTGTTTGTCATGGACGTCCCCACTCATTCCCAGACGTTGTTTGTGACTGATGCCGCAGTCAACATTGCACCGGATCTGATGGCGAAGCGTGATATCGTCCAGAACGCAATCGATCTTTATGCAGCTTTAGGTCTCGGCAAGCCCAAGGTCGCGATCCTATCGGCCGTCGAGACCGTCACGACCGCTATTCCGTCGACGATTGAAGCGGCCGCGCTTTGCAAAATGGCGGATCGCGGTCAGATCACCGGCGGAGAACTGGATGGGCCACTTGCGTTCGACAATGCCATCAGCTTAGCGGCCGCGCGCGTCAAGGGTATCAAGTCGGCCGTTGCGGGACATGCCCAAATCCTCGTCGTTCCGGACTTGGAAGCGGGTAACATGCTCGCAAAAAATCTTACATTCATCTCCAATGCCGACGCTGCTGGAATCGTCCTGGGCGCGAGAGTGCCGATCATTCTGACGTCGCGGGCCGACAACGTTCGAACACGCTTGGCGTCTTGCGCCATTGCGAAATTGCTCGCCTACAGCAGACGGGCTAACGCTCCGATCAGAGCTTGACCGATGGCTGATACCATACTGGTTATCAATGCAGGCAGCTCGAGCATCAAATTTCAGCTGTTTGCAATTAAGCCTGGAGAGCAACTCGATCGACGGCTTAAAGGCCAGATCGATGGCATTGGAACGAGGCCACGCCTATTTGCAAACGACGCGAACGGCGAATGCGCAATCGATAAGTCCTGGGAGACTGACGAAGTCAGCGAACTCCATCATGCACTTGATAAGCTCGTCGTATTCTTGCGCGAGCATGTTGGAACGCTACCGGTTGCGATTGGACATAGGGTTGTGCACGGGGGAATCGAGTTCACCGAGCCGACGCTGGTCAACTCGTGGGTCCTCGATCAACTTCAGCGGTTCGTGCCGCTTGCGCCGCTCCACCAGCCGAACAATATCGCGCCAATAAGGATCGTGCTGGAACGGCAGCCGCACCTGTTGCAAGTCGCGTGCTTCGATACCGCCTTCCACCGGCATCATTCGGAAATTGCAGACCGATATGCGATTCCCGATCGATTCTATCGAGAAGGTGTGCGCCGCTACGGTTTTCACGGGTTGTCCTATGAATATATCTCATCGAGGCTTCGACACGTCGCTCCGGAGATTGCCGACCGCCGAGTCGTCGTCGCTCACCTGGGAAGCGGCGCATCGACGTGTGCGCTGCTGGCGGGGAAGAGTATTGAAAGCAGCATGGGATTTACGGCTCTGGACGGTTTGCCGATGGGAACGCGCCCAGGGCAAATCGATGCCGGCATCGTGCTTTATCTCATGAATGAAAAGGGAATGAGCGTTAAAGACGTCGAGCATTTCCTTTATCACGACTGCGGCCTCAGGGGCCTGTCGGGCATCAGCAACGATGTTCGGGATTTGCTCGCAAGCGCCGACCCACGAGCCAAGCTGGCACTCGACTACTTCGCATATCGCATCGCACTTTTCGGTGGGATGCTCGCGACGGCATTAGGGGGAATCGATGGCTTGGTCTTCACCGCCGGAATTGGAGAAAACGCGCCGGCGGTCCGTCAGGCCGTAGTCGACCGCCTGTCCTTCTTCGGCATTGAATTATCGAAAGCGGCCAATGCCAAAAACGAGCTACGCATCTCCTCGGAGGGATCGCGCGTTGGTTGCTATGTCGTGCCGACCGACGAAGAGCTGATGATTGCAAGGCACACACTCGAAATGTTGCGAAAACATGAAATGCCCAAGGAGATGCGGGCATGATCGATGTTTCATCGCTGAACCTGCTCAAAGGTAAAAAGGCACTCGTTACCGGTATAGCAAACGATCAATCCATCGCCTGGGGATGTGCCAAGGCATTCCACGCCTTCGGCGCAGAAATTGCGATCACATATCTCAACGAGAAAGCGAAACCTCACGTTGAACCTCTAGCCAAGGAGGTCGGCGCACCCATCTTCATGCCTCTCGATCTCCAGCACGAAGGGCAGCTTGAGGTCGTTTTCGAAAAAATTGCGAAGACGTGGGGAAAGCTCGATCTCTGCCTGCACTCCATTGCGTTTGCTCCCAAGGACGACTTGCAGGGCCGCGTCGTCGACTGTTCGAAGGATGGATTTCTCCGCGCAATGGAGATTTCGTGCTGGTCGTTTATCAGGATGGCCAAACTTGCGGAGCCGCTTATGACGTCCGGCGGCACGTTGTTCACGATGACCTACTACGGCTCGCAAATGGTCGTGGAGCACTACAACATGATGGGCCCAGTGAAGGCCGCGCTTGAATCGGCAACGCGATACTTGGCCGCCGAATTGGGACCGAAAGGCATCAGGGTGCACGCGATATCCCCCGGCCCGCTGAAGACTCGCGCCGCATCGGGCATCACGGCGTTCGACAAACTTCTTCAAAAAGCACAATCAAAAGCGCCGAGCCGAAGTTTGGTTTCGATCGATGACGTCGGCGTTGCCGTAGCCTTTCTCGGCATGGATGGAGCGAAGCTGATAACCGGCGAAACGCTCTATATCGACGGCGGCTACCACATCATCGATTAGCTCCATCACTCACAATTCGACCAAAGACACCTGCTTTCCTGCTTCTCAGCTTTAAGGACAGCTTCGAAGCAGCCGAATGGGTATTTCGGTATGCAGCACCTTGGCTGTGTGTGGCGTTTGGTAAATCGAACTCTTGGTGTGGCGCGACGTGTAAGCTCGGGTCAAAAGCGGTCATTACGGCAGCAGCGCGTCGCTTCTCAGACGCTTTAACTGGATAAAATTGAAGATATTCACCGTCGCCACAAAGTTCGTGCAATGATGCTGCGCGAGGCGGTCTAGGCTTCCGATTGACGTCCGCCGTGCAAAAGCGTCGACACCGGGAGAGAACTGTCATGACCGACGACAAACCTGCCGCAAGACCCGACGTCACCAAGGATTGGCAAGCGACCAAGGATCAGAAGTCCGCCGCCACGCGCCTTCGCATTTTCGCGGCGCTCGCTTGGCTCGTCGCCATTGTCGGCGAGATCGTTGCGATTGTTCTGCTCTTCCGGCACAAATTCGACGACGGAAATCTGCCGCTGCTGATCGGCCTCCTGGTCGGGATCGCGATTTTCGCGATTGCCGGAAGCATGCTGTGGAAGGCCGCCAACCAGCACGATCCGGCCCGCGAATCCGACAAGGCCAGGTACTTCTTCCAAAACCAGCTCGGCGCAATCATCACAGTGATCGCGTTCCTGCCGCTGATTTTTCTAATTCTGAACGACAAGAATCTGGACCCGCAGAGCAAGAAGATTGCCGGCGGTGTGGGCGCCGCGCTGGCCGTGGTCGCGACGGCGTTGGGGGTTAGCTACAATCCGCCGTCGGTCGAACAGTACACCCAGGACATGAATGCTTGCGCGACCCAGATCAAGGCGGGACAGCCTACGACGGCCTGTTCGCCCGAGGTCGCCGCCCAGGCGCAAGATATCGCCAGGGACTCCGCCGCGGTGGCGGCTGCGACGAAGGATGCGGCCAACCCTGCTGGTCGAGATGTCGTGTACTGGATCGCGCCGGAAAACGGAGCCAAGAAGACCGAGACTCCGCATGTTTTCCACCTCTGCGAAGGCGTGAGTCCGTTGAAGGATAAGACTGTGAATCACGGCTCCGTGACTGAGGCCTACGCGCAGAACGCCATCCGCATCACGAAGCAGATCGAGATGGAACAGAAGCAATGCGGGTTCTCCAGCTCGAAGTGAATCCGCTCGCGGAGCTGATGTCGAGAGTGGTCAAGCTGGCATGTCGACTCTGTCGGAGGCGGTCGTTCGTACGACCCGCTAGAGCCTACTTACCCGGTTTGTCAATTATCGCCGCGCCGAGTTCTCGTCATTGTTCAGCAGCGCGTCGCTTCAAAGGCGGATTTGATTGGATTTTTGAATGGCGCACCCGGTAGGATTCGAACCTACGACCTCTGCCTTCGGAGGGCAGCACTCTATCCAGCTGAGCTACGGGTGCTAAAGAGGCGAGACTGATAGCCCATTCCTGCGTCTCTAGCAAATAGGCTTGCTTGATACGCCGGGGCGAAATGCGGTCCCGTGGGGTGAGGCTCAGCGCCTCACCCGAGCGGGCGCGAACGGATGTTTGTGGCTCTGCAATTCTAGTAGCGGCAGGGACTCGCGACGACGACGCATTTGGCCAGCAGGATTGCGCCTTTCTTGCAATCCCATTGCCGGTTCCGGGCGTTTCGGAAATCGGCATAGCGTGGGCCATAAAGCCGGGCGACGGTTGCTTTCCAGTGTGCGCGGGCTTCGGTTCGGGCCTTGGCGGACCCGGCACCCAGGATGCCGGTCGCGGTGGCGGAGGCCTCGACGGGGGCACGGCAGCGCGGCAAGGCGTTGGCGTCGACAGAGCCCAGTCCCGCGGCCGACGACGCGGCGACGAGCACGGCAATCAACTTTCCTTTAGCGTGCATGACAAACTTCCCTCACGTTACGCCCGCCTGCCGCCCGTGTTCATCGAGCGATGTTATGACGGCAGCCAGCAGATCCTATTCGTCAGTGTGAGATCAGCCATGCCGCCTCGTACGCTGTCAACGGAGCGGGCACGCAACGGGCGGAATGATTCGGTAGTGTGGGATTTTGGCCGGAAGGACCGATTTCGCGGATTTTTGGCCGCACGAGAACGTAGCTTCCAAGACCCGCTGGTCACGCCAGCCGATCGCCCTATAGTGCGGCGCCATGACGAACAAATCGACCATACAGCAGGCGCAAGCCGAACACTCTTCCGAGATCGCCGAGGCCGTCCCTGTCGGCAAGGGCAGCCACGTGTACTTGATCGACGGGTCGGGCTACATCTTTCGCGCTTTCCACGCATTGCCGCCTTTGACACGGCCTTCCGACGGCTTGCCGGTGGGGGCGGTGCACGGCTTTTGCCAGATGCTTTGGAAGCTGCTGCGGGAAACGAAAGCTTCCGAAGCACCGACCCACATGGGCGTCATTTTCGATGCTGGGCGGGAGACGTTTCGCAACGAGATTTATCCCAAGTACAAAGCGCAGCGTCCGCCGCCGCCGGAAGAACTCGTCCCGCAGTTTCCGCTCATTCGTGATGCGGTCAGAGCGTTTAACGTCGCGTGCGTCGAACTCGACATGTATGAGGCCGACGATCTTATTGCGACTTACGCGAAGCACGCGGTCGATGCCGGCGCCGACGTCACGATCGTTTCGTCCGATAAGGATTTGATGCAGCTCGTGCGGCCGGGCATCACGATGTTCGACGGTATGAAATCGAAGCGCATCGGTCCCGACGAGGTCTTCGAGAAGTTTGGCGTCGGTCCTGAGAAAGTTGTCGATGTGCAGGCCCTGGCGGGCGATTCAGTCGACAACGTGCCCGGCGTGCCTGGCATTGGCGTCAAGACCGCAGCCGAACTGATCGGCGCTTATGGGGATCTCGAAACGCTGTTGTCGCGCGCTGGGGAAATCAAACAGCCGAAGCGCCGCGAGAAGCTCATCGAATTTGCCGAGCAGGCGCGGATCTCGCGCCGTCTGGTGTTGCTCAAGGACGACGTTGCGCTCGAAACCGGGATCGATTTGTTCGGCGTACGGGAGCCGCGCGCCGAAGCCTTGCTCGGCTTCTTGCGTACGATGGAATTCAACACTTTGACCAAGCGGATCGCCGAAGGGCTCGGCGCAGAGGCGCCACCGCCGCTGGCGGTTTCCGTCGGTGTGAGCGTCAAAGCCAATGCGGGTGCGAAGACCAGCGATCTGGAAGCCCTGGAGGAAAGTGCGCCGGAGGAAGCGTCTCCGGCCGCGGCTGTTGCTGCCGGCGCCGCGATCGCGCGTGCGCAGCCGATAGACCGCAGCAAATACGAGACGGTGACGACGCGAGCGCGTCTCGAGCATTGGATCCGGCGCGCTACGGAAGCCGGTCGTGTCGCGTTCGATACGGAGACGACGGATCTCAATGCCATCGAGGCCGATCTTGTCGGGCTGTCGCTTGCCGTGTCGCCGGGCGAGGCTTGCTATATCCCTCTCGGTCATACCGGGCCGAGTGGCGATCTTTTCGGCGGCGACGACAATCGTCCAACTCAGCTCGATGGCGCAGAGGTGTTGGAGTTATTGCGTCCGCTGCTGGAGGATGCGTCGGTTCTGAAGATCGGGCAGAACATCAAGTACGATCTGCTCGTGATGAAGCAGCGCGGGATCGATGTTGCGCCGTTCGATGACACGATGCTGCTGTCGTATGCACTCGATGGTGGGCGCGGGCAGCATGGCATGGACGCGCTGGCCGAGCGCCATCTCGGCCATAACTGCATGACGTTTGCACAGGCGATGGGCCACGCGCCGGGAGCCAAGAAGTCGGACAAGACGTTCGCGGCGATGCCGCTCGACAAGGCGACCGAATACGCGGCGGAAGATGCCGACGTGACGATGCGGCTCTGGATGGCGTTGAAACCGCGTCTCGCGGCGGAACGGATGACGGCGGTCTACGAGACGCTGGAACGGCCGCTGGTTCCTGTCATCGTCGCGATGGAGAATGCGGGCATCAAGGTCGATCGCGATATTCTTTCGCGGCTTTCGAGCGCCTTCGCACAACGGACGGTACGACTCGAAGAAGAAATCAACGGGCTCGTCGGGCACAAGTTCAATCTCGGCTCGCCGAAGCAACTCGGCGAACTGCTGTTTGACCGCTTGAAATTGCCGGGTGGCAAGAAGACGAAGAGCGGACAATGGGAAACACGGGCCAACCTGCTCGATGAACTTGCTGCGAACGAAGACGTGCATGGAGACGCGCGCCGCCTGATCAATACGATGCTCGAATGGCGGCAGATGACGAAACTCAAATCAACGTACACGGATGCGCTGCCTGCCTACATCAACGCGCGGACGGGACGCATTCATACGAGCTACGCGCTGGGGGCGACGACGACGGGCCGTCTCGCGTCCTCCGATCCCAATCTCCAGAACATTCCGATCCGTACGAAAGAAGGCCGCGAGATTCGCACGGCATTCATTGCGGAGAAGGGAATGACGCTCGTTTCCGCCGACTATTCGCAGATCGAACTCCGGGTGCTGGCGCACGTTGCCGATATTCCGCAACTCAAGACCGCATTCGCGCAGGGTCTCGATATTCACGCGATGACAGCGTCGGAAATGTTCGGCGTACCGGTGAAGGATATGCCGCCGGATGTACGCCGCCGCGCCAAGGCGATCAACTTCGGCATCATCTACGGTATTTCCGCTTTCGGACTTGCCAATCAGCTCGGCATCAGCCGGGAAGAGGCCGGAGATTATATCAAGACGTATTTTCTGCGGTTTCCCGGCATTCGCGACTACATGGACGAAACGAAGAAGCAGGCGCACGCGCATGGATACGTGGAAACGATTTTCGGGCGGCGCATCCACTACCCGGAGATCAACACGAAAAATCCGTCGATGCGCGGCTTCCTCGAGCGTGCGGCGATCAACGCACCGATCCAGGGTTCGGCTGCCGATATCATTCGCCGGGCGATGATCCGTATGCCGGAAGCGCTCGCCGACGCGAAGCTGCCATCGGCGCGGATGCTTCTGCAGGTGCACGACGAACTTGTTTTCGAGGTTGCCGAGCGCGATGCTCCGGCTCTGATTAAAGCAGCGTGCCGAGTGATGGAAACGGCTGCGGAGCCGGCCGTCAAACTCTCAGTGCCGATTCACGTTGATGCGAAAGCCGCCAACAACTGGGATGAGGCGCACTGAGGCGTGCTTGCTCGGGGTATGGGGAGCGGCCTTGGCGCGGTTACTCGCTGACCGCCGCTGGCGTGTGCTTGCCGTTGACGTTGTTTAGGGCCGCCGATTTCTTGCGCCAGTCGGGCGCGCGTTCCGGCGAGACCTTCTGTGCGCGATACGGGCGGGAACTGTGCGTATCTTCGCCGCCCGTCATCCGCTTGTAGTTGGCCGAGCGGATAAACTCGCGGATGCGCGGCTGAATCTCGGTGCGCCAGCGCGTGCCGTTGAAGACGCCGTAGTGACCGACGCCGGCCTGCACGTAATGGACTTTTTCATCGGCGGGAATCGATGTGCAGAGGTCGTGCGCGGCTTCGGTCTGTCCGAGTCCGCAAATGTCGTCGCGCTCACCCTCGACGGTCATCAGCGCGGTTTTTGTGATCTTCGAACAATCGACGAGCTCGTTTCGGTGCACCATCTTTTTGTCTGGGAGCAGATGATCCTGGAAGACGGCCTGCACGGTCTGCAGATAGAACTCGGCGGTCAGGTCCATCACCGAGAGATATTCTTCATAGAAGTTCTGGTGCTGATGGACGCTATCGCAATCGCCCTTGACCAGATTGTTGAAGAGATCGACGTGGGCGTTCATGTGACGTTCGAGGTTCATCGTCATGAAGCCGGTGAGCTGCATGAACCCCGGATAGACGGGCCGCATGAAGCCGGCGTGCGGAAACGGCACGGTCGAGATGACGTTCTGCTCGAACCACGCAATTGATCTTTGGGCGGCGAGATCGTTGACCTTCGTCGGATTGCGGCGGGTGTCGATCGGACCACCCATCAGCACAAGTGAGGCCGGTTGCTTCGGCTCATCCCGAGCCGCCATCAATGCCGTGGCGACGAGGGCGGGAACCGCAGGCTGGCACACCGCCATGACATGCGTGTTGTCGCCGACGAAGCGAATGAATTCCATGAGGTATTCGACGAAATCGTCGAAGTCGAAACGCCCGGCGGCGATTGGCACGTCGCGGGCGTCGATCCAGTCGGTGATGTAGACGTCATGCTCCGGGAGCATGGCGTCGACGGTTCCGCGCAACAGCGTGGCGTAATGGCCGGACATCGGCGCGACGATCAGGACTTTGGGGTCGTGGCGCTTGCCGGCCACCGCCTCGTCGCGGGCGAAGTGCAGAAGCTGACAGAACGGCTTGGAGAGGGCCACTTCCTCTTGGACGGGCACTTTCACGCCATCCATTGAGACGTGTTCAATGCCGAAGTCGGGTTTGCCGTAACGGCGAGTCAGATTTTCGAACACTTCACAGGCCGCAAGCATATTCTTGCCGGCCAGAGTGTAACTCATCGGGTTCAGCGGCCATCCGAGCGTGTGACGCAGAGCTTGAACACCGAATCGGACGGGGGACATGAACGCGTGGGCCATTTCATAGGCGTAATAGTTCATATCGCTGCGAATCCCTTGTTTTTCCGTCGGATTTTTACTGTCGTCTCCAGCTCGCAAAGCAGCATGTTGTTGCTGCATTGCATTAGTATAGAACGATTGTATTGTGCCACAATCCAGAAAGCATTTGTTTACCCATTGATTCTGCGGGACATGCAGGAAAGGTACAGTTCCCGCCGGAACACTAGTGCGCTGCGACTCTGCCGCGCCGCACAAATTGAACGCCGAATTTGAACGGTTGAGCCGGACCTTAGGTTCAGTGTAGCCACTCATTTTGCGCCAACTTTCTCTGCAAATCCCGTACCGGGGCTTCCCATGACAACGCAGAATTCCGCGCCGACGCCGCCTTCGGCTCAATGGTTGCGGCGTTTTGTCAATGTGGAGCCCGGCGAGATCGCGGCGCTGCTGGCGTCTTTCGCGATGTTTTTCACGCTGTTATCGGCCTACTACATCGTTCGGCCAGTGCGGGACGAGATTGGGGTGACGCTGGGCAAGGATGCCCTGCATCAGCTCTTCACGGTCGTTTTCCTCGTGATGATCGTGCTGGTGCCGCTTTTCGGTTTTGTCGCCACGCGCTTTCCGCGCCGGCTCGTCCTCCCGTCGATTTACATCTTCTTCGTGCTCAACCTCGTCGGCTTCTGGCTGGCCATGCGAACGGACAGCAGAAATATCTGGGTCGCCGGAACATTTTTCGTTTGGGCCAGCGTTTTCAATCTCTTCGTCGTCTCGCTGTTCTGGAGCCTGATGTCGGAGCTGTGGTCGCATGAAGAAGCAAAGCGCCTCTACGGCTTCATTTCAGCGGGCGGCACCGCCGGGGCGCTTATGGGGCCGCTGCTGACTCAGGGGTTCATCAGAGTTTTGGCGCCCGTCGATCTGCTGCTCGTGTCGGCATTTCTGCTCGCGGCTTCGGTGGCAGCGGGCTTCATCGTGCGCTCGCGGAAATCCGGGGGCGGCGCCGAGGCCGACGCGGCGGGCGGTGGCATCCTGGACGGCGCGATCAAGGTTTTCACGACGCCGCTTTTCGCGCGTATCGCGCTGTTCGTTTTCCTGGCGAATATCGTCGGGACGTTCTTCTATCTGGAGCAGGCGCGTCTCGTCGCCTCGACGATTCACGACAGCGCCGCGCGCGTCGAGTTCTTTTCGGGCCGCGATCTGCTGGTCAGCATCGCGACGTTTCTGATCGAAGTTTTCGGCACGGCGCGCGTGCTTCGCCGTTTCGGCGTCACGATCGCCTTGCTGGCGCTTCCTGTCACGGCAGCAATCGGCACGCTTCTGTTGAGCTTCGACGCGGCGCTATGGGTCGTCGCGGCCGTGATGGTCGCGGAGCGTATCGCCGCTTTCTCGCTCGCCAATCCGGCGATCAAGGTGATCTATACGCTGGCGACGCCGGACGAGAAATACAAGGTTCAGAACTTCATCGACACGGTCGTTTTTCGTGGTGGCGATGCGGCGTCGGGCTGGCTTTATTCCAGCCTCAGCGGCGGGCTCGGATTTGCGGCGAGCTCAATGGGCGCGCTAGCGTTGCCGTTAGTTCTTGTCTGGGTCTGGGTGGCGCGGCAGCTCGGTGCCGATCACCGGAAACGCGCCGCGGACGTTTCTCAAACAGCGTGATGGTCGCCGATCCGACGACGGCCGTGGACTGGCCGTGCGTCTCGATCGTTCAGCGACCGCCGCGACGTGGCGGGCCGCCCGGCCGCGATCCTCCGGCGAAATCGCCGCTTCCCTGTCCGGGACGAGTGTCCTTGTGACGGAAGTTGATGCGCCCCTTGGTCAAGTCGTAGGGCGTCATTTCAACGGTTACCCGATCTCCTGCGAGAATGCGGATACGGTTCTTCTTCATGCGCCCCGATGTGTACGCGATGACCTCGTGCCCGTTATCGAGCTTCACGCGGCAGCGGGCATCGGGGAGCACCTCATCCACCACGCCCTCGAACTCGAGCATTTCTTCTTTCGCCATTCGATCTCCGAACGTCCTTCGTCGTTGGTCGTGTGAATATCGGATGTTGCCCGATATGAAAAGCGGGGAGCAGACGAGCTGCTCCCCGCATGAGTGGAGTGGTCTCGAAACGCTTAGAGCGGACGAAGATTCACAGCTGCGATCTTGCCGTTACGGCCGCGTTCGGTTTCGAAGTAGATCTTCTGGCCTTCGCGAAGCGACTGAAGTCCGGCGCGCTCAACAGCAGAGATGTGCACGAAAACGTCGTTGCCACCTTCTTCCGGTTGAATAAAGCCGTAGCCCTTCTGACCATTAAACCACTTCACAGTCCCGTTCGACATTCAATGCCTCCAAAGCATACATGCGTCCTCCGGCAGAATGACCGGAGGCCATCAAATCGCGCGATGGAGACGTCTTAGGGCAGGCGGTAGCGCTGTCGAAGAGTAAGCCAAGGCGTGTTCGATGGCGACTATATGCCTTGCTCCCGAGAGAAAGGCAAGATCGCCGCAGGCCTTTCCGGGGTTGCCGGAGGGCACGAATGGCTTTGGAATTCCAGATGTTTCGAGGTGTTTATCAAGATCAGAGGCGGGGGTAAAGAGAGACGGCGAGCGCCCCGCGCTCGCCCCCCATTTCTCGTGTGCGACTTATGTGCGGCCGCTCGGACGGTTCAGAGCGACGAAATGCGGACCGATGTCGACGTGAATGTGGTCCATGTCGCTGTAGGTCATGACGCCGCCGTTGTGGTGGTGGGCAATGAGCCATTGGACCACTTGGCCTTTATGTCCCGGCACGCGGAAATCGATGGCACGGCCGGAAGCATGCTTCGAAGGGTAGTTGGTGCCCGCGATTTTCGCACCCGGACGGCACGTCGAGACGATCTGGACGTTTCCAAATTTGGCGCGGATGCGATTGAGAAGCGCGCGTGCCTCCCAAGTCAGGCAGGTTACCGACGTGCCGCCCGAACGATGCGAGCCCCTGGCATCGGCCGTCGCCGGCAAGAATGCGGCAAGTACAAGAGAAAGCACAACAATTGATCCCTTACTCATGGGAAGTCCTCATAGTTTGGTTGATGTTTGAAAGCCAAACGACGCCAGGCCACTTGTCCGAAAAGTGGAGCACCGCGAGCCGCATCCTCGCGTGAGGCGTCTGATGGAATGAGAGGAAGCCGCGAGCGCCAGCTTTCCTAAGCCGCGCCCAAGATCTCGGTTAAGTCGAGCTGCCCCCGTCGGATAACGACGTCGAAGGATCATTGTGCGGCGCACGCTGAAAACCCGATGTCGTGGGCAAGAATATGGCAGCCTGTATCCCGGGCGAGCCTAAGAGTTGCCCGGTGCTGACAGGTATTGCGCCAGAGTCTGCAAATTGAGCATGGGAGATGGAATAATTGGTCGCGGCAGGGTAGCAAGATTGCCTGGATGATCCGGGGATGCTCGGAAAAGGGGGATCATATGAATGCGCTGAAAAGCATCGTGGTGGGCTTCATCGCCGGCGCGATTGCGTCCGTCACGGCCTATGAATTCATCAGCTGGCTATTCGTGCACTATTGGACCGGCTGGAATGCCGAGCCGTGGAGCATGGTGCCCGTACGCAGCCTTATCTTCCCAGAGGTGGAATTGCCGTGGCTGGTCGGGAATGCCATCACGGGCGGCCTTTGGGGCGCACTTTTCGGCCTGATCCTCGGCTGGAAGCCGGAAGGCATGATGACCATTCGCGGTGCCATCCTGGGCCTGTTCGGACCGGGTCTCATCAGCGCGTTTACGGTGGTGCCGTATCTGGCGCACCAGCCGTTTCCGCTGGCTCAGGGCGACGTCAGCGTCATCGTCCCGATCCTGTGCATCTCGGCGGGCTTCGGAGCCGTGGCGGCGTGGCTCTATGGTCTCTTCAGCTTTGGCCGGTTGCCCTGAGACATAAGTGACGATGAGCGTCGCGAAGCTGGTTGGTGCTGGTGACGGCGCCGGGCAATACCTATGTGCGGGGAATGCCATCGGCTTCGTCTCGTTCACGAGACGAGGTTCTTGGCGAGCCCGATAGGACAAGCGTTAGATGCCTCGCGTATTTATTGCAATTTTGGCTGCGGGTCTGATGCCGGTGATTTGTCTGCCGGCGTCGGCCCACTCTCACACGGCGAAGCGCCGGCATGTTCCCGAAGTTAAGCGCGACTGCACGCCGATCAACGGATTTTACGGGTACTACGGCAATCCCTGGTGCGATACCGGCTCCTCCCGTCCGCCGGATATTGAATTTCGCGAGCGGCAGAATTTCAATCGGCGCCATAGCCGCGACGTGCACCGTTAATTTTCCAATCCGATTTTGAGCAGCGGTCATCGCAAATGGCGGTGCGTCGGCTGCCGCGCGATTGAACAAAATGTGGTCTTGCCGCGTTTATGGGGGCATTCGTCAACAATAGCCCCAAAAGGTATGTTCATGAGACGCTTCACAATCGCCGCCGCTCTCGTCGCCGCAACGTCATTGGTTGCGGGTGTCGCCCTTGCCGATGGGCGCCCGCCATCTGCCGACGAAACGTCCGCCATCAGCGCGGCCTTGACGAAGGCCGGGTTCTCAAAATGGGGCAAGGTGGAATTCGATGACGGCAAATGGGAAATCGACAATGCCGTCGGCGCCGACGGCAAGTTTTATGATGTCGATTTGAGCCCGAAGGATCTTTCCGTCATCAAGAAAGAGCTCGACAACGACTGATCGAGCCATCCGATTTCGACAGATGCAGCGGCGGGTATTCCTGCCGCTGCATTTTTTGATCGTCAGTTATCGTCCATCTTCAGCGCATTGATGAAGGCTTCCTGCGGAATTTCGACCTTGCCGAATTCGCGCATCTTCTTCTTGCCGGCCTTCTGCTTGTCCAGCAGCTTCCGCTTTCGCGTGATGTCGCCGCCGTAGCACTTCGCGAGAACGTCCTTGCGCAGCGCGCGGATGGTTTCGCGGGCGATGACCTTGGCGCCGATGGCCGCCTGGATCGGTATCTGGAAGAGGTGGGGCGGTATGAGTTCCTTGAGCTTTTCGCACATCGAGCGGCCGCGGCTTTCGGCGCGCGAGCGATGCACGATGATCGAGAGCGCATCGACCGGCTCGCTGTTGACGAGAATCGTCAGCTTGACGAGGTCGCCTTCCTCATAATCCTTGATGTGATAGTCGAACGAAGCGTAGCCGCGCGATACGCTCTTTAGGCGGTCGTAGAAGTCGAACACGACTTCATTGAGCGGCAGCTCGTACATGACCATGGCGCGCGAGCCGGCGTAGGTGAGCTGTTTCTGGCGCCCGCGCCGGTCCTGGCAGAGCTTCAGCACGGCGCCGAGGTAATCGTCGGGCACAAGAATCGTCGCTTCGATCCAGGGCTCCTCGATGTGATCGATCCTGACGACATCCGGCATATCCGCCGGATTGTGCATCTCGATCATCGTGCCGTCTTTCATGTGCAGATTATAGATGACGCTCGGCGCGGTCGTGATGAGGTCGAGGTTGAACTCGCGTTCAAGCCGTTCAGTGATGATTTCGAGGTGCAGAAGACCGAGGAAGCCGCAGCGAAAGCCGAAGCCGAGCGCGGCTGAGCTTTCCGTTTCGAACGAGAAGCTCGCATCGTTGAGGCGGAGCTTGCCCATTGCCTCGCGCAGGTCTTCGAAGTCGGCGGCATCGACCGGAAAGAGCCCGCAGAACACGACCGGCTGCGCCGGTTTGAAGCCGGGGAGCATTTCCGGGGTTGGATTCTTTTCGTCCGTGATCGTGTCGCCGACGCGCGTATCGGCAACTTCCTTGATCGCGGCAGTGAAGAAACCGACTTCGCCGGAGCCAAGCCGTTCGAGCATTTCCTGTTTCGGGCGGAAGATGCCGACACGTTCGACCTGATAGCTCGCGCCGGTGGACATCAGCTTGACGCGCTGACCCTTCTTGAGCGTACCGTCGATGACGCGCGCGAGAACGATGACGCCGAGATAGGCATCGTACCAGCTATCGATGAGCATCGCCTTCAGCGGCTTCGTGCTATCGCCCTTCGGCGGCGGCAATCGCTCGACGATGGCTTCCAGCACAGCTTCGACGTTGAGCCCGGTTTTGGCCGAAACGCCGATTGCGCCTGAGGCGTCGATGCCGATGACGTCCTCGATCTGCTGCTTGACGCGATCGACGTCGGCAGCGGGCAAATCGACTTTGTTGAGGACGGGAAGAATTTCGAGATCGTTGTCGAGCGCCTGGTAGACGTTGGCGAGCGTCTGTGCCTCGACGCCCTGGCTGGCATCGACGACGAGGATCGCGCCTTCGCATGCCGCGAGCGACCGCGAGACTTCGTAAGCGAAGTCCACATGGCCTGGCGTGTCCATCAGATTGAGCTGATAAACATTGCCGTCCTTGGCGCGATAATCCAGCCGGACTGTCTGCGCCTTGATGGTAATGCCGCGCTCGCGCTCGATGTCCATCGAGTCGAGGATTTGGGCTTTCATTTCCCTGTTCGATACGTTGCCACAGAGCTGGATCAGGCGGTCCGACAGCGTCGATTTACCGTGATCGATGTGGGCGATGATCGAGAAATTTCGTATTCGGGAGATATCGGTCATGGGCGGGGCTCATAGCACCCGGAACTTGCAGGCAAAAGGGCCGTTAAGCTTCTGAGGCCGTTTGCAGGGCGGCTGCAACGCCGCACGGGGGCCATAAGAGAACTGGCGCCTTTGGTATCAGTGTGCGACAAAATCCTTGAGACGCACAGTGACGTTCGGAAAATCCGGAGAGACGACTATGGCGAATTCCCCATTCGAGGCCAATCCCGCGTTTGCGAAGCTCGGAGAGGATACCCGCAAAGCGGTTGCACAGGCTTTCGACGCGATGTCGAATTGGCGCTCCGAGCTTGCCGAACTCGGTGAGAAGAACAGCAACGCCGTCTTTGACAAGATGGCGGAGGCAGCCAAGTCCCTCGGCTGGCCGACGGATTTCGTCGAATTGAGCCGCAAGCAGATGCAGAGCGCCTCCAAGCTGCAGCTTCAGGCCGTCGATCAGGTCATGGATGTCTGGGCAAAGCAGGTGAAATCGATCGGATCGCCCGCGCAATTCCCGAACTTTCCGAATTTTCCAGGTTTTGGCGGCGTTCCCGGCCAGCCCGGCGGGTTTACAGCTCCCGGTCCCGGCATGTTCCCGGGAATGCCTGATTTCGGGGCAGGGGCGGCGAACCCGATCCAGTTCTGGATGCAGGCTGCCGAGATGTGGCAGAAGGGCTGGCAGCAAGCGATGGCGACCTGGATGGATGCCCAGCAGAACGCTATGGGCGGGGGCGGCAAGCCCGGTTCGTCGGGCGGCAATACCCGGAATTCGCGCTAGCCGCTTCACCGGCGGCCGTCCGAGCCCCGTCAACGTCCATCGCGGATGTCTGTTGAGCCGGGCGCTTGACTCCCGACTGGACGATCGTTCACTCGACAACGGGCTTCACGTTGGCGGACGTGCTCGTTTTTTACCTCCTCCAACTGTTATGTGATCTGCGCAGGCTTATGCGGCTTGCATCTTCGTCGCTCGTCACATAATTAGAATTATTCTAATTACAATCCAAGTACGTTCGCAATCAGACTGGGCCGATGAGAAAATTCACTGACCTCAACGAGCGGGAGATCCTCGCGCTCGCCATTTCGCTGGAAGAGGAGCACAGCCGCATCTACGCCGATTACGCGGCGGGTCTAGGTACGGACTATCCGGCGAGCGCCAAGGTCTTCACCGAGATGGCCGATGAGGAAAACGAGCATCGGCGCTGGCTCATCGATCTTTTTCGCCGGAAGTTCGGCGACCACATTCCGCTCATCCGCCGCCAGGATGTTTCAGGGCTCGTGCGCCACGAACCGATCTGGTTCGTGCGGCCGTTGGGCCTCGACAAGGTTCGGCAACAGGCGGAAGCCATCGAAAAAGAGACCCGCGATTTTTATCGCGCGGCACTGGAGCGCGCCTCCGACGCGGAAGTCCGCAAGCTGATCGGCGATCTGATCGCTGCCGAAGACCGGCATATCGGGATCGCGCAGCACATTTCCGAGGTCGAGCTCACGACAGAGGCGCGATCGGTGGAAGAGCAGGCCGAGCGCCGCGCCTTCGTTCTCACGTACGTGCAACCCGGTCTGACAGGCCTAATCGATGGTTCCGTTTCAACTCTGGCGCCGATTTTTGCCGCGGCGTTCGCGACGCATAACACTTGGCAGACGTTCCTCGTCGGTCTGGCGGCGTCGGTCGGGGCCGGCATCTCGATGGCGTTTGCCGAGGCGCTGGCGGACGATGGTCAGATTTCCGGTCGTGGCAATCCTTGGGTTCGCGGGTGCGTCACGGGCTTGATGACGATGCTCGGCGGGCTCGGACATACACTGCCTTATCTCATCCCGAACTTCTGGACGGCCACCAGCATCGCCATCGCGGTGGTGTTCGTCGAATTGTGGATCATCGCCGGCATCCGCGCGCGATTCATGGATACGCGATTTGTGCGGGCGGCATTCGAGGTCGTCGTCGGCGGTTTGCTCGTCTTCGCCGTAGGGATTTTGATCGGCAACGCCTAAGGAGCTGGGAAACGCGCGGGAAAGTGTCGATTCGCACGCGAGATAGCCTCACTGAGGCCATAGTGTCTTGACCCATTCGCGTGTCTGGCGGACTGCCGGTTTCACTTCAGCTCTTTTCTCGTCTCAATCTTCGCGAAGGCCTTTCAATGCGCGCAGCTCATTTCCTTCTACCGATCGCAATCCTTTCGCTTGCGGCGATGTCCGGGCTCGCGATGGCTGAGAGCGCGCCGCCTCCGCCTGCGAATTCGCGTAACTGCAAAAATAACGTGCCATTCAGCAAGTGGGTTGCCGACTTCAAGCGGGAAGCGATGGCCGAAGGCATTCATGCCGAGACGATCAATGAAGCGATCGGCGGCATGACGCCGGACATGGGCGTCGTCGCGCGAGATCGCAAGCAGAGCTTTTTCTCGCAGACCTTCACCCAGTTCTATTTCAAGCTCGCTACGGTCAGCCGCGAGCGGGTGGGCAAAAGCTATCTGAAGCGCTACAGCGCTCTTTTTGATCGCGCCGAGAAGGAGTTCGGCGTTCCGGGACCGGTGATTGCCGGCTTCTGGGCACTCGAAAGCGACTTCGGCGGCGGCATGGGTAAGCTGCCGGTCATGCGTTCGCTGTTGACGCTGGCGTGGGATTGCCGGCGCGGCGCGCTTTTCCGCGAAGAACTCAAGGCAGCGATGAAGATCATCGAACGCGGTGATCTGAGACCCGACCAGATGATCGGATCGTGGGCTGGCGAACTCGGCCAGATGCAGTTCCTGCCGCGGCATTACTACGACTACGGCGTCGATTACGACAACGATGGCCGTGTCGATCTGATCCACGACATTCCGGACATCATCGGTTCGGCGGCGAAGTTCATCTCCTCGATGGGGTGGCGCCGCGGCGAGCCTTGGCTGCAGCAGGTGCGCGTCACGAAATCGTTGCCCTGGGAGAAAGCCGATCTTGCGATCCAGTTGCCGCGCTCACAGTGGGTGGCGTGGGGCATCAAGGGTGTTGGGGCGGATCTTCCCTCGGATAATCTTCCGGCGTCGCTGCTGCTGCCGATGGGGCGCAACGGTCCGGCGTTCCTCGCCTATCCCAACTTCCGCGTCTACACGCATTGGAACCAATCTTTGACCTACGCCACGACGGCGGCGTATCTGGCGGCGCGCATGGCGGGAGCGCCAAACCTCAACCGTTCGATCGGCGACGTGCCTTCGCTGAGTTTTGGGCAGACGAAAGAGCTTCAAACGCTCCTGAAGAGCCGGGGGTATGACGTCGGCGAGGTCGATGGAAAAATTGGCGCTGGGACGCGCAAGGCGGTCAAGGAGATGCAACTCAAGCTCGACCTGCCGGCGGACAGCTATCCGACAACGGAGCTGCTGACCGCGCTTCGCGAGCGCAGCTAGCATTTTTGGCAATACGGCACTCGTGTCATGGCCGGCATGCTCCGGCCATCCAGAGCTCCAAGCTAGATAATTGCCGTGTAATCCTGGATGGCCGCCTCGGAGGGCGGCCATGACGGAATTGTACGAACGATCGTCAGTGCAGCTTGATCTGCGGCTCGGTGCGCCGCGTCAGCATGCGAGAGATCGTATCGAGCGCGACTTTGACGGGACCGTGCAGCGCCATCTCGTGCATCTTGTAGAGTGAGCGATACATAATCTTCGCAAACCAGCCTTCGATGCGCATCGACTTGCCTGAGACAAATCCCATCAGGTTGCCGACCGTCGA
>DATLJG010000249.1:0-14981 GCA_035538995.1 Hyphomicrobium sp.
GCTTTGTGGGCGGCGCCTTGCAGTTTGGCGCGGAACTGATCGCGCCGTTCGTGGATCGAAGCAATGACCAGGCCTGTCGGAATTCCAAGTCCGACAAGCGCCGCTTCCGATAACTGCAAGCTCGCCTCGATCGTCTCCGGGACCGCATCGGTGACGCCGATTTCGTAAAGGTGTTGCGCGTGGACGGCGTCCTTGGCGCGCGCGACGATGACGAGCTTCGGGTAGTTCGACCGCAGAGCCTGGACGATCGCATCGATTTCCGAGCGTTCGTGAATCGTGATGATGGCGGCTTTCGCCGTATCCAGGCCGCAGGCTCTGAGGAAGTCGAGCTGGCGCACGTCACCGAAATAAACGGGCTTGCCGTCGCGGCGCGCATTGGCAACGAGACGCGGGTCGCGATCGATGGCGATGTAGCGGACCTGATGTTCGGCCAGCATGTCGCCGATGAGCTGCCCGACGCGACCATAGCCGACAACGAGCGCGGCATTCTCGATGCCGATGGGAAGTGCCGATAGCGCCGGATCGACCGGGACGGGTGGCGCATTGCGCTGCGCGAGCCAGCGACCGAGCTTGGCGGTCGCCGGGATGCAGGCCATCGTCAGGGAAACGGACGTCAGCAGAATGCCCGTCAGCTCGCGCGTTACGAGGCCGGATGCGAGCGCGACCGTCAGGATGATGAAGGCAAACTCGCCGCCGGGCGCGAGCAGTGCAGCGGTTTCAATCGATGCAGGCCGGGCAATGCCGAAGACGCGGGACAGGCCGTAGATGATGACAGCTTGCAGCAAAATCATGCCTCCGGCCGTCGCGAGAATGTAGCCGGGGTCAGCAATGAGCGCTTGCAGATCGAGGGTCAGGCCAACCGAGAAGAAGAAGATACCGAGAAGAAGCGATTTTATCGGCTCGATCGTCGTTTGGATGGCGCGGCGATATTCGGTCTCAGCGAGCAGGAGGCCCGCCACGAATGCTCCAAGCGCCATCGAGAGACCCGCCGAAGCGGTAATGAAGCTGGTCCCAACCGCCACAAAGAGAGTCGCCGCGATGAAGAGATCGTCGTTGCCCGTCTGTGCGACGATGCGAAACAGCGGTTGCATCAGAAATCGCCCGACGAGCAAAATGACGAGCAGGGCGCCGGCGGCCTGGAGCAGCGCGGTCGCAATCCCAACCAGAAGTGATTGCTTGCTGCCGGGCTCCAGGATGCCAACGAGAATGAGGATCGGAACGACGGCCAAATCCTGGAACAGTAGAATCGAGAAACTCGTTCGCCCGACGACCGACGAGAGCCGTTTCTGGTTGGAGAGCATTTCGATGACGATGGCGGTCGACGAGAGGCAGAGGGCCGCGCCGATGACAATGGCGGTCGCCGGAGGCTGGCCAAGCTCGATGGCGACGACCGCTATCGCCACGGCCGAGACAATGACCTGCAGGCCGCCGAGACCGAATACGAGGCGCCGCATCGTCGAGAGACGTTCGAACGACAGCTCCAGGCCGATCAGAAAGAGAAGGAAAACAACGCCCCATTCGGCGAATTTCGCGAGCCGTTCGGGATCGGTCACCGTCAGCCACGTGAAGCCTGGGATGTATGCCGTTAAGACGCCAAGGCCGCCGGGACTCAGGACCGCGCCCGATATCAGGAACGCGAGGACGGTACTTACGCCAGCCCTATGCAGCAGCGGGACGATGACCCCGGCCGTGCCGAGGACCAAAAGTGCATCCTTGTAGACTACCAGATCATTCGCTGCTGACATCGACCTCCCCACCAAATCGCACTCAGTATGACGGCCCGAGCCGTCCGCGACTACCGCTCAATTTGAGGCAATTCCGCCCGGTGCCGCGATCGACCGTCCGCTGTCGCGACGCGGCTACAACATGGGCACGGTGTTCAAGCGATGTGCAAACGGTGAGTTGAACTTAACCGGCCTTTAGCCAAGGGCGGGATATTACTGAGATCTTATTGATCTTTGATCGGCCGCCCGCGCGGGATGCTGCGGATTTCGGCTGGTTCGGTTCTTGGTGCACAGGTGTTTCGGATTTTGTTCGCCACGCTGCGGCTTTGCGTGCGGATGCTGGGCAGGGTGCTCGGCTTCCGCAAGCCTCGCAGCGTGCGCCCGAGCCTCCCCGGATCGTTTCATTCCGTCGCGCAACAAGCGTTTGATTTTGGCGAGGAGCCCAAGAAAAAGCCGACGCGGCGGCGGGGCAACTTTTTAAGCCGCGCGTTCGGCCGTTTGAACGTCAAGTATCGCGTGCTTTTCGGACTGGGTGTGCTCGGCGCGGGCGTCACGATGCTGAGCTTCGCGGTGATGATGGTCTACTACACCGTCGTCTTTCCGGACCCCCATGCCATCGGAAACAACGAGCGGGCGCCTCTCATTCGTATTCTCGCTCGCGACGGCTCGACGCTTGCCGAACGTGGGGCGTCACACGTCTACGTCCGCCTTTCCGATATGCCGAAAGTCATTCCGGCGGCTGTCGTTGCGACCGAGGACCGGCGCTTCTTCGATCATTACGGCGTCGATCCGGGCGGCATGCTGCGCGCAATGTTCACGAACTTGAGGGCCGGGCGCTACGTACAGGGTGGCTCGACGCTGACGCAGCAGCTCGCCAAGAACCTGTTTCTGACGCAGGAGCGCACGCTGTCGCGCAAAATCGCCGAACTCGGTCTCGCGTTCTGGCTTGAGGTGCGGCTGACGAAAGGCGAGATCCTCGAACTCTATCTCAATCAGGTTTATTTCGGCAGCGGAGCCTACGGCGTCGGCGCTGCGAGCGAGCGCTATTTTGGAAAGCCGGCAAGCAAACTGACGTTGCCGGAAGCGGCGATCATCGCCGGGCTTCTCAAGGCGCCATCGAAATACAGTCCATCGACGAACCCCGACGGTGCCCGTGCGCGCGGCCGGGTCGTGCTTTCGAAGATGCTGGATGCCGGTTTTATTTCGCCCGATCAGGAACGCCGGGCCTTGGCGCAGCCGGTCGTGTTTACGGATCCGAACGTGACGACCGTTTCGGCCGATACCGGTTATGTCGTCGATTACATTCTGGATCAGATGCCGCCCATTTCGAGCACGGGCAACGGCGATGTCGTTATCCAGACAACGCTCGATCCGATCCTGCAGCAAGCGGCGCAGAAGATCGTGAAGGAGACACTGGATAAGAAGGGAGCCGCCTTCGGTGCAAATCAAGCGGCTCTCGTGGTGATCGACGGCGATGGCGATATTCGGGCGCTGGTCGGCGGCCGCGACTATACCAAGAGTCAATTCGACCGTGCCGTGAAGGCGAAACGGCAGCCCGGTTCCGCTTTCAAACCGTTCGTTTACCTCGCGGCGCTCGAGCACGGCATGACGCCCGATACGGTGGTGTTCGATGGGCCGATCACCATCGGCTCATGGTCGCCGAAGAACGACGACAACAAATATGTCGGACCGGTCACGTTGCGCCAGGCCTTGACGCGATCGATCAACACGGTTGCGGTGCGGCTCAACCAGGACGTCGGGCAGGGGCACACCATCGAGGTGGCGCAGCGCTTGGGCATCCGATCGGATCTGCACGAAGGTCCGTCACTGGCGCTGGGCACGTCGGAGGTTTCGCTGCTTGAGATGTCGGGCGCGTATGCGGTGTTTTCGAATGGCGGATCGGCCGTTGAGCCGCACGTCATTTCGCGCATCAGCCTCAGTTCGGGGCGCGTCATCTACGTCAGCCCGCCGCCGCGCACCGATAAGATCGTGAGCCTGGATCACATCGGCGCCCTCAACGACATGCTGAACGCCGTTGTCGTTTCGGGAACCGGGCGGCGAGCCGCACTTCCGGATTATCCCGCGGCCGGCAAGACGGGCACGACGCAAGATTTCCGTGATGCCTGGTTCATTGGCTATACGAGCCATCTGACGGCCGGTGTGTGGGTCGGCAACGACGACGGCAAGCCGATGATCCGCACGACCGGCGGCAGCCTGCCCGCCGAGATTTGGAACAAGGTCATGCGGATCGCAAACGCCGGCAAAATTCCGTCGGCGTTACCGGGAACAACGTTCGCCAGTCTCGACGCCGATGCGTTCAGTCATCTCGATGGCCACGGAAATTCTGTATCGGCGCGGTCGCGGGTGCCGCGCGTCGTGCACTATCATGAGGTACTTCCCTGGGCCAGCCAGGCGCCGAGCGGATTGATCGCCAACGCAAGCGCTCCCGGACTGTCGCATCCCATGAACAGCATCGGCGAAGACTTCATTGCGCGGGCGGTCGCGGACAGTTCGACGAGCAGATCGCAAACGATATCGGAACGCGAGCCCGATCGGCCGCAGGACCTTTCGTCGATCGGCAACTGGTGGTGATATTTCAGCGTGCGCGGCCGTGTATCGGACCGTAGCGGTGCAGATCGGGGCCACGGACTTGCAGCCATTGCTTGGCAGCTTCGAATTCCGGCCTGATCTTCTTGACGAGCGCCCAGAACTTCGGCCCGTGATTCATTTCGGCCAAGTGCGCGACTTCGTGCGCCGCAACGTATTCCAAGACATAGGACGGGGCCAGGATCAGCCGCCAGGAGAACGATAGCGCGCCGGTCGTTGAGCACGAGCCCCAACGGCTGGTTTGATCCCGGATGGCAATGCGTTTTGCCTTGAGCGACAGCAGCCCCGCGTGATGCCCGACGCTTTTGTCGAGATCACTTCGTGCTTCGTCGAAGAGCCAGCGTGTGAGGCGATTGGCTGCCAAGTCCTTCGGTCCCGGAACGAGAATTGCCGGAAGACAGCCCTTTTCGCGATCCAGCGAGACAATGCGCGAGCGCTTGTTGCCGGTGAACAAGATCCTGTGCGGCTCGCCGCGCAACGGCATGATGGCGGTGTCTTCGAACGGAATGTGGTTCGGCAAGCTGTCGAGACGGGCGCGCACCCAATCGATGTGGCGATTGAGAAAGCTGCCGGCTTCATCGAGATCGCATTGCAACGGCAGCGTAACGATAACGGCACGGCGCGTGCGACTTACGCGAAGCGTCAACCGCCGCGCGCCCGGGTGGCGGCGAACTTCAAGCTGAGCACCAATGTCTTCAAGTCGAACGGATCGCGTCTGAGACGAAAGCTCAGCGACGTGCCGTCCCTTCTTGATCCTCATGCGCTCTGCCCCCCAAAGCCGACACGCATCATGTTGATGCTGTGAAGTGCGGCACGCGTGTGCCGGACCAATGCAGCACGAAAATGACCTAACAAGGTTTGCGTTCCGGCTCCAGCGACATTGTCATAGGACGGCCGCGGCGTGTGGATGTGTGGCGTCGAGGTCTCACGGCGATTCGTCGCTAACTACTGCAATGCTTTAGCGACGGCTTCGGTGAACACGTCGACGTCATTGGTGTGCGGAATCGGTGCGACGAGGCTTCCGTCCTTGCCCATCAGATAGAAAATCGACGAGTGATCGATGCTGTAGCGCTTCGGATCATTTTCGTCGGGAACCTTTTGATAGAAGATGCGATAGGCTTTTGCGGTTGCTGCGATATCGCTTGGGCTGCCGGTCAAGGCGACAAGGCGCGGACTGAAGTTCTTGACGTATTCCGCGAGCTTCTGCGGTGTATCTTGTTCAGGGTCCAGCGTAATGAAGACCGGAACAATATCGTCGGCACGATGTCCGAGCTTCTCCAGTGCGGACGACATGATTTGCAGGCCTGCCGGGCAGATGTCCGGACAATTCGTGTAACCAAAAAAGACCAGCATGTACTTACCGCGGAAGTCCTTGTCGGTCACATGCTTGCCGGTCTGATCGATCAGATTGAAAGGACCGCCGACTAATGGCTTGCCGCTGACTTGCACATTTCCGTCTTGCGCCGGCGGCGTTGTACGAAGGGCCAATGTACCCATTGCTGCGCCCAGGACTAAGCCCGCCAGGGCGAGGCCGATCATTGTGCGGCTCATTTGCTTGAAGTCTCCATCACGCAGTGGGTAAAAAGCAGCGGTGCGCCGGCATCCCTTTCGGTCTTTTAGCGCATGCGTGCAAGCTCGATATAGGTACGGCTCGAGGTCATGACATCAAGGTTGGATTCCAGTGCCATGAGCACGCCCGCAGACAGCACGCCAGTCGCCGCGCCGGTCTTGAAGGGCATCGTCAACGAGCGCGAAAGCCAACTTCGTCTCGTGACGAGTGTCCGGTTGCGGTGGACGGCGGTCCTCGGCCAGCTCGCGACCGTTGCGCTTATCAGGCTGTTCTACGGCTTTCCATTCGACATCGGAAGTTGCCTGATCCTGATCGCGCTGTCGGCGTGGCTTAATGTCTTCCTGTCAATTCGCTTTCCGGCGCGGCATCGCCTGAGCACGCCGCTGGCTTTCGGCCTTTTCGTCTACGACGTTTTGCAGCTTGCAGGACTGTTGTATTTCACCGGCGGCATCCAGAATCCGTTCGCGATTTTGCTGATTGCACCGGTGACGGTCGCAGCGGCGACGCAGCCTCCGCGATACACATTCATTCTCGGCGTCATCGTCGTTGCGGCTGCGACATTGCTTATTTATCAGCATCAACCGCTGCCCTGGTATGAAGGACTGCGGTTCGAACTGCCGCTCAATTACAAGCTCGGAATACTGACGGCGCTGATCGCGTCCATGGCCTTCATGGCGTTCTTTACGTGGCGGCTGAACAAAGAGACGCGGCAGATGTCGGCGGCGCTTGCCGCGACCGATATCGTCCTTGCGAGCGAGCAGCGCCTCCATGCACTCGATGGTCTTGCCGCTGCCGCCGCGCATGAACTCGGGACACCGCTGTCGACGATTGTGCTTGTCGCCAAGGAACTGGAACACGAGCTTGGCCCCGAGAGCCGCTTTCGCGAAGATCTGCAGTTGCTTCACAGCCAGGCAAAGCGGTGCCGCGAAATTCTTCAAAAGCTGACGCGCAAGCCTGGGGAGCAGGATCCCATGCATGCGAGTCTGAGTGTCGTCGAGCTTCTCGACGAAGCAGCGGCGCCGCACAGGGCCGCCGGTAAGCGGATCATTATATCGACGCATCCGTTTCCGGGCACCGATGAAGCGGCGCGCGTCGAGCCGATGGTTCATCGCAGGCCCGGCATTATCTACGGTCTCGGCAACCTCATCGAGAATGCGGTGAGCTTTGCCTCGTCGGAGGTGCAACTCACGGCCCGCTGGAGCGATGCGCGCGTGGTTTTCACCATCATCGACGATGGAAAGGGCTTCGCACCTGAGATGATGGACAATATCGGCGAGCCCTACGTTACGTCGCGGCGCTACGAGGACAAGGGTGACAAAGGACATTCCGGCCTCGGGCTCGGCCTTTTCATCGCCAAAACGCTGCTTGAACGCTCCGGCGCGACCGTTACGTTCTCGAACCAGGCGCCGCCGCGCAACGGGGCGACCGTCGAAATCTCGTGGTCGCGGAGCGCTTTCGAGTTGCCGCCAGGCGCCTTCGATTGGCCGGGCCGGCGCGGCGGGAGAGGCAAAACCGCCTAGGATTTGCGATTTTGTCGTTAAAGTCACCTCAGAAGCCCCGACAGTAACCTTTTGGCATGGTTTTTCGGGACTCAAGGGGTTGCGGCCCACGTGGCGGCGTTGGATTATGGATATAACGTACAAATAAGCAGGTGAGCCGTGATGCGGGAGGATAACTTGGTTACCGAAGACCTGTCATTTAAGCAGGACGAATTGCCGGCGGACCGCTCGTTGGTCATCGTCGACGACGACCGCGCGTTCCTGCAGCGCCTTGCCCGTGCAATGGAGCTTCGCGGATTCGAAGTGCGCTTCGGTCATTCGGTTGCCGAAGGCATCGATCTCATCCGCGAGAAGCCACCGGCGTTTGCCGTTGTCGATATGCGCCTCGAAGACGGCTCGGGTCTCGATGTCATCGCGGAGCTTGCGAAGGCGCGGACCGACTCGCGTGCGATCGTGCTGACCGGATATGGCAACATCGCGACGGCCGTGACGGCGGTGAAGCTCGGAGCTGTCGATTATCTCGCGAAGCCCGCCGATGCCGATGATGTCACCGATGCGTTGTTGGCGCCGAGCGATTCCAAGGCGCCTCCGCCGGAAAATCCGATGTCGGCAGACCGCGTGCGCTGGGAGCACATTCAACGCGTCTACGAATTGTGCAATCGCAACGTTTCGGAAACAGCGCGCCGTTTGAATATGCACCGCCGCACGCTGCAGCGTATCCTCGCGAAGCGCGCGCCGAAGTAAAAAAGCTGGGACCGGTTTCGGTCCCAACTCCACTTTTCAATTTCATTCCATCGCTATTCCTGCGCCGGGATCGATCCTCGCGAGCAGACGCATCGCGGCCGTTCGCGCGAACGACAGCGCCAGGGCTTTGCGGCGCGCCGGGCTTAAGGCATGACGCGGGGCGGCGCGTATGAGTTCTCCCGCGTAGGCATCCGCCAAAATCAGTCCAGTGTCGGCCGGTAAAATTTCATTGGGAAAATCCGGTGCGACGGCAAATAGAAGCGCGTCGCAGTAGTCACGATATTCGTGCCATTTCAGGTCAGCACGGAAATCGGCAATGCTCGACTTGATTTCAATGATCCAGGCTTCGCCGGTGCCGCTAATGGCGAGAATATCGGCGCGACGGCCATTGCCGAGCGACACCTCGCTCAGACTTTCAAAGTTAAGAGATCGTAAAAGGCGCTGCGTGCCGCGAAGGATGGCGCATGCGCGTGTGGTGTCACGTGCAATGCCAGCAGAAAGAGCATCCGAATTATTCGTTGCGGAGGATGGGGAGTCGGTCATGGTCCCGCCATTATGGGCGTGCGAGAGTCATAGGCAAGCGAGAGGCGGCGAAGCGTTTGCAATCGCTTTGTCCGTCAACGCAATGGCACCGCTTCCCGGGGGGATTGTGGCATGGTTTTCTGGCGTAACCGATCGGCAAAGAAAGCCGACACGCCGGTTGTCGTCGTCGAGGAGCGGGCGGCCGAAACGGCAGCGGAGCCCGACAGCAGCGCGACCGAAGTCCCAAAGGCAGAGCCGGAGACAAACGTCGTTACGTTGGTGACAAACCGACTTGCCGACCGTCTTGCAGGTGTCGGCTTCAGCAGCGTCAACGGCGCGAGCGAAAAGGCACTCGTCGCCGAGGCGACGGAAATCAAGCCGCCGCGTGTGCCCGAGCCCGTTGCGATTACTCCCGTCCAGCAGCCGCATGTCTTTGGACAGACGCGGGCGGTATTAAAAATTCGCGCGGCGCTCGACGCCAAGTCGAGCGGGCATCTGGTTGTTATCGGAGAGCCCGGCACAGGCCGCATGGCGCTTGCCGAAACGCTGGCGGCGGAGGCCGCGAGCCAGTCGATCGATGATTGGATTTATGTCATCGAGCGGCATGCTCCTTCTCGCGCACGAGCTTTTGCCGTTCCGAGTGGTGAAGGCGCGCGCGTGGCTCGCGACGTCTTCGTGGCGATCGATAAAGCCAACATCGCCTTTGATCGGCATCTGAAAAGCGACGAGCATCGCGTGAGCCTTGATTTGCTCGAAGAGGAAATCCGCTATCTCGGCGACAAAGCGGTCGAGCAGGTGCGCCGGCGCGCGGAATCGCAAAATATAGCCGTCGTCAAATCGCTGGATGGCTATGTCCTGGCGCCGATGCATGAAGGGCGCGTCGTCCGTTCGGACGTCTTCCGCGCCCTGCCGGAATCACTGAAGCGCAACGTCGAAGCGAAAATCACGACGCTCGAAAGCGAGTTGCAGTCGATTGTGGCGACGCTTCCCGACATCGAATTCGAGGCCAGCGAGAAGTATGAGGCGCTTGTCCGGCAGACGGCGTTGCGTGCCGTTCGGCCGAGCCTCGCGGCCTTGAAGCGATCCTATGCCGATCATCCGTCAGCCGCTGCAGCGATCGACGCTATCGAAGAGGCGTTCGTTGCATCGGCGGCATCCGGTGGCAGCGCCGGCGTTCTTTCGTCAACGATGCTTCTTGATGTTGCCGAAGACGAACCGGCGGAGCGGCAAAAAGTCGTGATCGCGCGGCGTGTATCGGCCGCGAGCCTGCTCGGCGAAATCGGCCGCGACGCGCTGGGTCGGCCCGCACATATTCCGGGATATTTGGCACGCGCCGGATCGGGCTTCGTCATTGTCGAGGCCTGGCGGCTTGCCGCCGACCCTGCGGCATGGGCGGCGTTGAGCGGAGCGCTTGCGTCACGCGAAGTTACCCCGATTTCGGCCCCGGGTCTTTCCGTGCGCGCCGATCCGATGCCCTTGGCGGCGAAGGTGATTATCATCGCGGACGACCAATCATGGTCGAAACTCGAAGCGATCGAACCCGGATTTGCGAAATACTTTCCGCATGTCGCGAAGGTGGTTGCGACGGCGCCTCTCGCCGACATGCCCGAGGATACGTTCTCGAAGGGTGCTGCACGCCTCGCTGCTGTTAACGGCTTGCGGTCGCTGGCTCCGAGCGTTGCGCCAATCATCTACAAGGATGCGACGCGCCGCGGCGGCGGGCGCGTTTCGCTGTCGTGCTCAGCACTGTCACATCTGCTGCAGGATGCCGATGCCGTGGCCGCGCATCGATCAGCGTCGCAGATTCGGGCGTCCGACATCACCGAGGCGCTGGCGCATCGCGCCGATGGCGACAGCCCATGATTGCGCATGTGGCCGAGGCGTCCGAGCTGAGCGGCCGCGTCGTCCTATGGCTTGATCCTGAATCGCAGTGTTCGCCCGATTTGCTCGATGCCCCGGTGCGTCTAGCGGCGGCGTTTGGCGCGGAAATCGAAACGATCATCGTCGAGCAGGCGGCGCATTTGAACGGCGACGTTCCGATGCGCTCGATCGGTCCGGCTTCGGACACGGGCGCGCACCTTGCGGACCACCGATTTGAACTTTTGTCAGAACGGTCACGGCGGGCGGTCGAGCGCGCTGGGGCGGCTCATCGCGTTCAGGTTCGCCACGCATTGGCGCATGGTGATGCTGTCGACCGCATTGCGGAAATGTGCCTGGAGCGCGGTCCGTGGAACATCGTAGCGCTGACACGCATGCCGGGGCTCGGTAGCCACTCCGTCATCGGTTCGCTGCTCGCCAACGTCAGCGGCGCAACGGGTTTTCTACTCTGCAACGAGCACAGGCCAATTGCGATAAGTGCGCGTGTGGTGGTCGTCGTTGAGGATGCCGATCGTCTGCCGTCGATGCTGCGGGCGGCGGAACGGCTTTCGGAACCTGGCTCTCCCGTTCAGATCGTCATCGGAGCAGAAACGGCGGCTGAGCATGCCGAACTCGAACAGCAAGTGCGCTTGCTGACGGCGGAAATGAGCACCGTGTCGTTCGCATCCGTCGGACCGACGTTCGGCGTTCCGGGCGCATTGACGGAAGCTGTGGCGCGCATGAAGCCGAGCCTGATCGTTGCGCGTTTCGGCGGCGCGGCTCTTGCCGATGGACGCGAACTCTCGCGCGCCTCAGCCGCGACGCGGGCACCGATCCTGTTGGTCCGTTGAGCCTGGCGACGTCTTACTGCGGCGAGAAAATGATCTCGGGATCGGGCTCGCCGATAGCGGGCAGGTCGCGTCCCTCGTATTCGACCGCGAGCAACACGTGGCGGATCGTTTCGAGCCGGGCGCGGCGTTGATCGTTGGCGCGCACGACGGTCCAAGGCGCAATAACCGTATTGGTGAAGCGAAACATCTCGACTTCGGCGAGTGTGTAGTCATCGTATTTCGCCAGCGAGGCGATGTCGATGTCGGAGAGTTTCCACTGCTTGAGCAGATCTTGCCGGCGCTCGTGAAAGCGCTTCAACTGCATTTCCCGGCCAATCGTCAGGTAAAACTTGAAGAGCTTGATACCGTCGCGGACGAGCAGCCCTTCGAATTCCGGGGCTTCGCGCAGGAAGATCGCAAGCTCACGCTCCGTGCAGAAGCCCATGACACGTTCGACGCCGGCGCGGTTGTACCATGAGCGGTCGAACAACACGATTTCGCCAGCGGTCGGCAGATGGACGGCATAGCGCTGAAAGTAGAGCTGGCCGCGCTCGGTTTCGGTCGGCTTGGTAAGGGCGACGGTGCGCGTGTTGCGCGGGTTCATGTGCTGGTTGAAGGCCTTGATGCACGAGCCCTTTCCGGAGCCGTCCCGGCCCTCGTAAAGGCAAAGTATGCGGCCGCCGGTTTTCAGGTTGTGCTTTTGCAGTTTCGCGAGCTCGATTTGCAGCGTCAGCAATTGCGCTTCATACGCTTCTCGCTTCAGGCGTTTGTCGTATGGATAACCGCCGGAACGCATCGCCGCGTCTTCGATGGCCTTCGGCAGTTTGCGCGCGTTGATTACGACGTCATAGAGGGGTTTCGAAGCGGGCTTGCCGTCCGGCAATCCTGCGTCTGCCACCGGTTCGTCGCCGACGGGCGGCACGGATAGCGCCGGCGATTTGCCTTTGGCGGTCTTGGCTTTGCTCTTTGCCATGCGATGGCTCCGGCGACGCGAGGACAACGGCGGTGACCGTACCATAAGGTCGCCGTCCGTGTTTCGGCCGCTCGGCAGATACGGTTAGTGCCTTGAAAAAGGAAAGCCAGCAGCCGCCCCCGCAGACTGCTGGCTTTCTGTGCTCCGCTGGTCTTGCCCCCCGGCTCGCCAGCGGAAGAATTTAGGCGCGCTGCTTTGGATCCGCTGCCGCGAGGATTGCGTTGGCGGTGGCCGTCGCCGGGCTTTCGACTTCGGTCCGTTCGCGGCGGCGCGGCGCGACGGGCTGGAAGGCCCGGCGGGCGTGAACCTCGCAATAGGGAAGAAGCGGCACCTTGTTGCGACCGCAGAAATGGAATTCAGCCGTTTGCGGATCGCCGATGGGCCAGCGGCAGCTGCATTCCGTCAGGGTCTGGATCGTCTTGCGCTCGGCGAGCGGAATTTCGATCTCTTCCGCCGGCGGCACGTAGGCTTCGGAATCCATATAGAGAGCACGTACGGCAGGATTGCCCGCCTGCGCGAACCGCGGCTTCACTGGCCGTTTTGGGTTGGCCATGCGTGTGCGCGGCCGGTGTGTTTTCATTCGCGAAGTGGTGGCCCGGCCGGAAAGGCCAAGGCGGTGAACCTTGCCGATGACCGCATTACGGGTCACGCTTCCCAGGCGGCCGGCGATCTGGCTGGCGCTTAGTCCTTCCGACCAGAGCCTTTTCAATAAATCCACGCGCTCATCAGTCCAAGACATGCGTCGTATGCTCCCTCTCGAGCCGCATTAGCGGCGTGCACCCCCCGGTGCCCGCGAACTCACTCACGGCCGAACGCGAAGCCACACGCACGCACTGCCAGACTCGACAGCACGCGGTATGGGACGACGGTCCCGACCGATTACAGACGCAAAAACTTCAGGAAAACGCGGAACAGACGCGCTAGAAACGCGGGCAGCCCATACAAGTGGCCGCCCTAAAGGCGCGGTTGGAGCCGATACACAGACGAACGAGGGGCGCCAAGCGCCGCCACATCTCGTGGCCCAACAAGGAGAAATTACAACATGCTGAATCCCGCCTACAAGCCAGACGTTTACTATTAGGGGTATTGACAGGAACACGTTGCGGTCGAGCAACAGAACGATTCGCGACCGGGGATATGTCCGAAATGCCTGTTTGAACCGGGCCAATGCAACCGCAGGGTTGTGGCGTTGGCCATCCTGCGCGCGGGGCCGCAGCATTCAGGGCCATTCGTTGACAGCTATAGTGTCTACGGGTATCAATGGTTGTGTTCGAGCCGCCGGAAGTGGGCGGCTTTTTGATTTTCCGCCTGGGGTTATCCACGCATATGGCTACTTCCCCTGCCGCGCTGGGGAACACACCCGGCCGCTCAGCATCTCGGTCTGTTGAACCATCTGCCGCCGTGATGGGTACTTACGGCCGCCAGAACGTCGTGTTCGTGCGCGGTGAAGGCTGCTGGCTGATCGCAGAAAACGGCGATAGCTATCTCGATTTTGGATCGGGCGTCGCGGTCAATGCTCTCGGCCACGCGCATCCGGCGCTTGTCGCGGCTCTCAAAGCGCAGGCCGAACAGCTCTGGCATACGTCGAACCTTTATCGTGTTGAGGGCCAGGAGACGGTGGCTGAGAAGCTCAACCGGCTTACGTTCGCCGAGAGCATTTTCTTTTGCAACTCCGGTGCCGAAGCCTGCGAAGGCGCGATCAAGGTTGCGCGGCGCTATCATTATGTATCGGGACATCCAGAGCGGCAGCGGATCATTACATTCCGGGGCGCCTTTCACGGTCGCACGCTGACCGCGCTTGCTGCCGCTGGAAACGAAAAATATCTCGAAGGTTTCGGGCCCGAGGCCCAGGGTTTCGACCATGTCGATGCTGGTGACCTAACAGCTCTCGAGGCGCAGATCGGTCCGGAGACGGCAGCGATCATGCTTGAGCCGATCCAGGGTGAGGGCGGCGTCCGCATGTTCTCGCTGGAGGAACTTCGGGCCATTCGCGAACTTTGCGATCAGCACGGCATCCTGCTGGTGCTCGACGAGGTGCAGACGGGTATCGGCCGCACCGGCAAGCTGTTCGCATACGAGTGGGCTGACATTACTCCGGATGTCATGGCGGTCGCCAAAGGTCTCGGCGGCGGTTTTCCGGTTGGCGCGGTGCTGGCGACGGCGGAAGTGGCGAAAGGCATGACGCCGGGTACGCATGGATCGACATTCGGCGGCAATCCGCTGGCGATGGCGGTCGCTTCGACCGTGCTCGATATCGTGTCGGATCCCGATTTCCTTGAAGCCGTTCGCGGCAAGGCGCTGCGTCTGAAGCAAGGCTTGTTCAGCCTCAAGGACCAGCACGCAGACATCGTGGAAGAAGTGCGGGGCGAGGGCCTTCTGACAGGGCTCAAGCTCAAAAATCACGTTACGCCGGCGCAGGTCGTCAAGGCGGCGGCAGATGAAAAACTGCTGATCGTCGGCGCGGGCGACAATACCGTTCGCCTACTTCCGCCGCTTATCGCATCCGACAAGGAGATTGCGGAAGGCGTACAGTTGTTATCTGGCGCGCTGTCGCGCGTCGCACGCGAGGCCCGCTGATGCTGGAGAAAGCTCCGACTTTGATGACCGCCAAACAATCTCCCCGGCATTTTCTGGATATCGCCGATCTCGATGCGG
>DATLJG010000250.1:0-1503 GCA_035538995.1 Hyphomicrobium sp.
TAAAAATTGATATCCTGAAGACAGAGGCCCGCCCGTGTTCGACATCAAATGGATCAGAGACAACGCCGAAGCCTTCGACGACGGCTTGAAGAGGCGGGGCTTGGCGCCTCAGGCGGCGGCGGTGATCGCGCTCGATGACAAGCGCCGCGCTACGCTGACGACCCTGCAGGAAGCGCAGTCGCGCCGTAACGCCGCTTCGAAGGAAATCGGCAAGGCGAAAGCGAGCAAGGACGAGGCGACCGCTGCGCGGCTGATGGCCGAAGTCGCGGAGCTGAAGGACGTTATCGCCAAGGGCGAGGACGACGAGCGCCGTCTCGATGCCGACATCAAAGCGGTGCTTGAGGTCATTCCGAATTTGCCGCGCGCAGACGTGCCGGAAGGCGCGGACGAAACGGGTAACGTCGAGGTGCGCAAGGTCGGAACGCCGGCGCGGTTCGATTTCGCGCCGAAGCAGCACTTCGAGATCGGAGAAGCGCTGGGGCTCATGGATTTCGAAGCGGCGCAGAAGATTTCAGGCGCGCGCTTCGTTGTGCTGAAAGGCGCGCTGGCTCGTCTCGAACGCGCGCTCGCAAGCTTCATGCTCGATCTGCATACGAGCGAGTTCGGATACACCGAAGTCAATCCGCCGATCCTGGTCAAGGATCAGGCCGCCTATGGCACCGCGCAGTTGCCGAAGTTCGCGGAAGATCTTTTCAAGACGACGAACGATTTCTGGCTTCTTCCGACTGCTGAAATCTCGCTGACGAATCTTGTGCGCGAGCAGATCATCGACGAAGCGCAATTGCCGATGCGGGTGACGGCATGGACACCGTGTTTTCGTTCAGAAGCGGGTGCCGCCGGTCGCGACACGCGCGGCATGATTCGTCAGCACCAATTCTCGAAGGTCGAGCTTGTTTCGATCACGACGCCTGAGGAGTCACTCGAAGAGCACGAACGCATGACGGGATGTGCGGAAGAAATTCTGAAGCGGCTCGGGCTGCCGTTCCGCACGATGCTTCTGTGCACGGGCGACATGGGATTTGCGTCGCAGAAGACCTACGACATCGAGGTGTGGCTACCGGGTCAGAACACCTATCGCGAGATTTCGTCGTGTTCGGTGTGTGGAGATTTCCAGGCGCGGCGCATGGATGCGCGCTATCGATCGAAGGACGGCGGCAAGCCGATCTATGTTCACACGCTGAATGGTTCGGGCCTTGCGGTCGGGCGCACGCTGATCGCCGTGCTCGAAAATTATCAACAGGCCGACGGCAGTGTCATAATTCCCGATGTCTTGCGCCCCTACATGGGCGGTCTGACGAAGATCACGGCAGCCAAGAGTCCATGACGAAACTTTCGCCCTTCGATGTCGTTGTCATCGCTTCTGACTTCGAGGACGAGGAGGTGCGCGGCAAACGCGGGCACATCATTGGCGAAGTTACCCCTACGCAGATAGGCGTCTTTGTCTACGATTTGGAGCGGGTCTGGTGTCTGCATCCGGACGACGTCAGGATGACAGGCGAGCGG
>DATLJG010000251.1:0-15589 GCA_035538995.1 Hyphomicrobium sp.
CGACTATTCGTTGGCAATGCTGCAACGCCGGGTTCAGAACGGTCCGGCCATTGCATTCAGTGCCGAAAAATCACTGGCGCCTGGGTATAGCCTGCTCGACGACACGATCATCTGCAGCAATCGCGAAGCACTGGCGGTCAAATTGGCATCGCTTGGTGGGATTGCGACGCTGCGTGGCAAGCATAATGCGCAGAACGCGCTCGCGGCTGTCGCTGCTGTTCGCGAATGCCTGAACTGGATCGGGCAACCTGCCGATCTCGATTGGCAGGGCGCGCTCGCCTCATTTCCGGGTTTGCCGCATCGGATGGAAGAGATCGGCCGGATCGGCAAGATCAGCTTCATCAATGACAGCAAAGCGACGAATGCCGACTCAACGGAGAAAGCTCTTCTGTCGTTTCCGCGCGATGTGTTCTGGATTGTCGGTGGCAAGCCGAAGGCCGGGGGGATCGCCGCGCTCGAGCGTTACTTCGGTGGCATCGCGAAGGCCTATCTTATCGGCGAGTCCAGCGATGAATTCGCGCGCACATTGGACGGGAAAGCCGATTACGTGCGCAGCGGCACACTTGATGCTGCCGTCATGGCTGCGGCTCATGACGCACTCTCAAGTTCGGGGCCGGAACCTGTCGTCCTTCTGTCTCCGGCTTGCGCCAGCTATGACCAATTTCGGAACTTCGAGGTTCGTGGCGACAGCTTTCGGCAGCTGGTCGGGACGCTTCCGGGCGTCGTCATGAGGCAAGCCTCATGAAGCTGTCGCGCGCCGATCGCAGCTTGCTCGCCGATTGGTCGTTTACGATTGATCGCGGTCTGCTGACCGCGCTGCTTGCGCTGATTGCCATCGGCGTCGTGTTATCCTTTGCAGCGTCGCCGGCAGTCGCGATCAAGAAGGGCTTGCCGACTTATTATTTCGTGGAACGGCATGTCACGTTCGCGGCGATCGGCGCCGTGCTGATGCTGGTCATTTCGCTGTTTTCACCCGGAGGCGTGCGCCGCCTCGCA
Source organism: Hyphomicrobium sp. (assembly GCA_035538995.1). Lineage (GTDB taxonomy): Bacteria > Pseudomonadota > Alphaproteobacteria > Rhizobiales > Hyphomicrobiaceae > Hyphomicrobium_B. The sequence goes on from DATLJG010000251.1 coordinate 997, forward strand.
GCGATGTTGCTGGCCGTCTCGCTCGCGAGCATGGCCGTGGTGTTGTTCACGGGAACTGAGCTGAATGGCGCGCAACGCTGGCTGACATTTGGCAGCTATTCGATACAGCCATCGGAGTTTGCCAAGCCCGCCTTCATCGTCGTCATTGCATGGCTCTATGGCGAGGCTGCGGGCCGTCGCTCCGATATGCCAGCGTTGCCTTTGGCGCTTCTGCTCTGGGCGACCTTGGCGGCGCTGCTTATTGCGCAACCCGACGTCGGGCAGACGGTACTGATCAGTGCGACGGCGGGTCTGCTGTATCTGCTTGCCGGTCTGCCGTTGATCGGGGCCGCTATTCTCATGATGATTGGCAGCGCCGGTTTTTGGCTTGCGTACGTGAATTTCGGTCACGTGCAGTCGCGGCTTGAAAAGTTCTTCAGTGCGGCGCCATTCGAGAACTATCAGGTCGGCCGCGCCATGCAGTCGTTCTCCGAAGGCGGGTTTTTCGGCAGAGGTCCGGGCGAAGGAACGATCAAGTCGGTTCTGCCCGACGCGCACACCGACTATATCTTCGCGGTTATCGGTGAAGAGTACGGTGTCATCGCCTGCATCGCGCTGCTCAGCGTTTTCGCCTATGTCGTCATAAGGTCATTGCAACGTGCCACGGATGAGCCGAATCCCGCTGACCGTCTCGCCATTCAGGGACTTTCCCTGCTTCTTGGCCTGCAGGCGCTGATCAATATGGGCGTCAACATCGGTCTTCTGCCGCCCAAGGGAATGACGCTTCCGTTCATCTCGGCAGGTGGCTCGTCGATGCTGGCTCTGTCGATCACCGCCGGAATGCTGCTTGCGCTGACGCGCTGGCGTCCCGATCCGATGCGTCTCAAAAAGCCGCGACCGGTTCCGACTATCGACGACGTGCATTTCTCCGGGCATACACCGTCGAGATGAGCGGGGACCTATGAGCGGTATGCAATCGATCATGCTGGCGGCCGGTGGAACGGGAGGACATCTCTTTCCTGCCTTTGCGCTTGCAGAGGAACTTCGGCAGCGCGGCGTTGCCGTTGATCTGATGACCGACATGCGCGGCGACCGCTACGGCGGCGGATTTCCGGCGCGCACCGTGTACCAGGTGCCCTCCGCGACATTGGAGTCGCGCTCGCCGAAAGATGTGGCGAAAACACTTGCAACTCTGGCCCAAGGAACGGCCGCGGCCTTTCGAACGCTTGGCCGAGTCAAACCTCATGCCATCATCGGGTTTGGCGGTTACCCAACCTATCCGCCGCTCGTCGCAGCACGCCTCAGAGGCATTCCAACCGCGATCCATGAGCAGAACGCGGTCCTCGGACGCGCGAACAAGATGCTCGCCAAAGGCGTCAGCGCCATAGCGACGTCATTCGAAAAGACGAAGTTTCTCGATGGGCCTCTGGTGGCCAAATCCGTGCTGACCGGCAATCCGGTTCGTTCGGTCGTCATTGAAGCGGCTAAGCTCGGGTTCTTGCCGCCGCTGCCTGATAGCGCCGTTCGCGTCCTCGTATTCGGAGGCAGCCAGGGCGCGCGGTTCTTCGCTGATATCGTGCCGTTGGCGTTGTTTGCGCTTCCCGATGCGTTGCGCAGCCGCCTGCGCGTCGTTCATCAGGTTCGCGAAGAAGACATGGACCGCGTGCACGAGGCCTACGCGGAAGCTGGCATTCAAACCGAAATCGCGCCGTTCTTTACCGATCTGCCGGGACGTATCGCGGATGCCCATCTGGTCATCGGACGGGCGGGCGCTTCGACGATCGCCGAGCTGACGGTCATCGGCCGGCCGTCGATCCTGGTGCCGTTGCCGCACGCACTCGACAACGATCAGCTCAACAATGCGCGACGGCTGGAAGAGGTGGGCGGCGCCTGGTGCATCGAGCAGCGCAATTTATCTCCGGAGCGGCTGGCGGACGTACTCGAAAACCTTCTAAAGTCGCCCGATACGCTTGCTGCGGCGGCCAAGGCGGCGAAAAATGCCGGACGACCCGATGCGGTCCGTAATTTGGCCGATTTCGCGTTAGCTCTTGCGGAAGGTCGCCATCCTGGGGGAAATCGCACAACGTGACAATCATAACGCGCGATTTTTCGGAGCGCGAAGCAAGCTCGACGACAAGGACGTTTCCATTCATGCAAATGCCGCCGGACATAGGGCCCTTCCACATCATCGGAATCGGTGGCATCGGCATGAGCGCCATCGCGGAAATTCTCGTTGCGAAGGGCTACACGGTCCAAGGCTCTGACCAGAAGGAAAGCGCCAACGTCAAGCGGCTGCGTTCCAAAGGCATCCGCGTTTTCGTCGGCCATGATCCCGTCAATCTGATCGGGGCGCGCTACGTCGTGATTTCTACGGCGGTGAAGCCGTTCAATCCCGAGCTGATCGCGGCGCGTCAGAAAGGGCTGACGATCATTCGCCGAGCCGAGATGCTTGCCGAACTCATGCGCCTCTATTCGACGATCTCCGTCACCGGAACGCACGGCAAAACGACGACGACATCACTGCTCTCGCACATCTTTACGGAAGCGGGCGAGGAACCAACTGTCATCACCGGCGGCATCATCAATTCCTGGGGCTCGAACGCACGGCTCGGGCAGGGCAAGTGGATGATCGTCGAAGCCGATGAGAGCGACGGCACGTTCACGCGATTGCCGACGGAAATCGGCATCGTCACCAACATCGACCCGGAGCACCTCGATTACTTCGGCTCCGTCGAGGCGATGCATCGCGAATACGAAGCGTTTCTGAAGAACATTCCCTTCTTCGGCCTTGCCGTTGTCTGCATCGATCATCCGGTCGTGCGCGATATGGTTCAGAATTTGAACTTGCGTGCCGATGGCCGCCGGTTGCTGACGTATGGCGAGAGCAAGGACGCCGATCTCGTGCTTCAGTCGATTCGCATTGAGGGCAATACGACGTATTTCGACGCGAATCTGACTGCGAACGTCAAAGGCGGAGCCCGCGAAATCAAGGATTGGGCGATCCCCATTCCCGGAACACATAACGCGCTAAACGCGCTGGCGGCGATCGCGGTCGCCATGCAAGCGGGCCTCGATGACGCGAAGATCAAAGCGGCAATGTCCGGTTTTTCCGGCGTCAAACGGCGCTTCCAATTTACCGGAGAGTGGAATGGTGTCGGTATTTACGATGACTACGGACACCATCCGGCGGAGATTTCGGCCGTGTTGTCTGCTGCTCGTGGAGGAGCCAAAGGCAAGGTCATCGCCGTCGTTGAGCCGCACCGCTACACGCGCGTTCGCGATCTCTTCGATGATTTCGCGCGCTGCTTCAAGGATGCCGACCACGTGATCGTGGCTCCGCTTTACACCGCCGGCGAGGGGCCGATTCCAGGTATCGATAGCCATTCGCTCGCCGAACGAATCGCGATGCTCGGGCGGCGATCGGTCGAAGCCGTCGATGATCCCGCCGGTATCGTTCCGGCACTCAAGAAGGTGGCAGAGCCAGGTGATGTCGTGGTGTGCCTCGGTGCGGGCAACTCGACGGATTGGGCGCACGCATTGCCCGAGTGGCTTGCCGGGCCTGCTCAACGCGCCGGGAGCGTCGCGTGATGTTCGCGGACATTACGGAGAGTCTTCGCGGAGCGGCACCTGATTTGCGAGGGCGGCTCATTGCGAATGCACCGCTCGCCGACATCACATGGTTCCGTGTCGGCGGTCCGGCGCAGGTACTTTTCACGCCTGCGGACGAAGCCGACCTTGCCTATTTTCTGAAGAACAAACCGCGCGATCTGCCGGTCTATGTCATCGGACTCGGTTCAAACCTGCTGGTTCGCGATGGCGGCGTTGCCGGCGTCGTCATCCGGCTTGGACGAGGCTTCAGCGAGATCAAGGTCGAAGACGGCTGTCGGTTGCGCGCGGGAACTGCGGTTCCTGATGTGAAGGTGGCGCGAGCGGCCGGCGATGCGGGCATTCGCGGGCTGGCGTTCTATCGCGGCATCCCCGGATCGATCGGCGGCGCGCTGCGGATGAACGCCGGTGCGCATGGCCGAGAGACGAAGGATTGCCTGATCGGCGCGCGCGCGGTTGATCCCGACGGCAACATTCACGTTCTTTCGCTTGCCGACATGGGTTTCACGTATCGCCATTCCGGCATTCCCGAGAGCTGGATTTTTACGGAAGCTCTATATGAAGGCGAGCACGGAGATCCCGCGGAAATTCTTCGGGAAATGGAAGCCGTCGCCGAGTATCGCGAAAAGAACCAGCCGATCAAGGAACGCACCGGCGGTTCGACGTTCAAGAATCCGCCTGGCCATAGCGCATGGAAACTGGTCGATGACGCGGGCTGCCGTGGCCTGCGCGTCGGCGGCGCGAAGGTCTCCGAGATGCATTGCAATTTTCTGATCAACGAGCGGCAGGCGACGGGCGAAGATGTCGAGACGCTTGGCGAGACGATCCGCGCGCGCGTCAAGGCGCGATCCGGCATCACCCTGAACTGGGAGATTATCCGACTTGGAGCACCCAATGCCGGACGTCCGACCGGGGAAGCGCTTGCGGTTTCAAATCATCCAGCTGATCAAGCTCAATCGTAGAATCATTTGGAAATCGTGGGGAACGAGCCATGACAAAACTCGGCGTCGTGCCGAAGCGCACACGCGATCATGTGGCGGTCCTCAAAGGGGGATTATCCGCGGAACGCGACGTCAGCCTCAACTCCGGCGCCGCTGTCGGGGAGGCGCTGCGCGAGGAGGGCTATCGCGTCACGGAAATCGACGTCGACCGTAATCTTGCGGGGCAGTTGGAAGCGATCAATCCGGACGTCTGCTTCAACGCGCTTCACGGCCGCTTTGGTGAGGATGGCTGCGTGCAGGGCATCCTCGAAATGCTCGCCATTCCTTACACGCATTCGGGCGTGCTCGCCTCGGCGCTGTCGATGCACAAGGAACGCGCCAAGGACGTCATGAAACTCGCCGGTGTTGCGGTCGCGGAAGCCAAGTTGGTGACTCGCGGCGAGGCGCTCAATCAGCACGTCATGAAGCCGCCGTATGTCGTGAAGCCGATCACGGAAGGATCGAGCGTCGGCGTCGTCATCGTACCGCCGAACGCGGATCGGCCGCTGAATTCGATCGCGGAGGGTGGTTCGCTCGATCAGATCGTGATGGTCGAGAGATATATTCCGGGTCGCGAGCTAACCTGCGCCGTCATCGGCGATTTCGTAACGGACGTCATAGAGATCGTGCCGCTCAGGGGGCTCGCCTTCTACGATTATGAGTCGAAATACGGGGCTGGCGGGTCGAAGCACGAGCTTCCGGCACAAATTTTACCTGATGTTTACCAGTCAGTCCGTTCCTTAACGTTAAGGGCGCATCAGGCGCTGGGCTGCCGTGGCGTCTCGCGGGCGGACTTTCGCTTCGACGACACGGCGGGCGGTACGGGCGAACTGATCTGCCTTGAGGTGAATACGCAACCTGGCATGACGGGGACATCCCTCGTGCCTGAGTTGGCGGGTCACGCGGGCTGGTCGTTCGGTGACCTCGTCCGATGGATGGTCGAGGACGCGAGTTGCAACAGGTAGCAGGCATGTCGGGGTTCTGGTGGCGGGCGCAGCGAGCGCCGACGCCGGAGCCCGAAGCTGCCCGCAGATCAGACGTTTCTCTTCACACACTTCCTACGACGCGGACGATCTCGCGGGCGGCGCCGCGCCGTCCGTCGACGGCGTTGAAAATTCCGCGTGGCGAGCGGCGTCCCCGGCGATCGCGGCGCACCACCCGAAGATGGATGATCTACGGGCTAGTAGTGAGCGCCCTGCTCACGGCTATCGGTGGCGGCGCCTACGCGCTTTCAATTCACCATGTGAAATTCGACGATATCGTCCGGATGGCGGATGCAGAGACGAACGCGCTGCTGATCGCGGCCGGATTTGGCATCAATCAGGTGAATGTTTCCGGGCAACATTTCGCCTCGGACAGCGACATCTACGATGCGCTCGATCTCACGAACGTCAAGACGTTCGCGGCCTTCGATTCTGAGGCGGTGCTGAAGCGCATCGAACGCATACCGTGGATCGATAAAGCACAGCTCACGCGGGTCTATCCGGGAACACTCGATATCGTCGTGCGTGAACGTGCGCCGGCGATCGTGTGGACGCGCGGGAATGAAAATTATCTCGTCGACGCGACGGGCCGGGTGCTTGGACCGACTCCTGCGGCGAGCAATTGGCTGTTGCCTCGCGTCGCGGGCGAAGGCGCCAAAAACAGTGCCATTTCCATGCTCGCCGCATTGCGGCGGTATCCGGCGATTGAAAGCCAGTACGCTTATGGCGAGCGCGTCGCGGAACGCCGTTGGCGCATCGTTCTCAAGAACGGAACGATTTTGGATTTGGACGCCGATCGCGAAACCGAGGGGCTACAAGAAATCATGAACGCTCCGGCGGTCGTGCCGGCGCTCAAAGGAACGCCGATGATCATCGACGTGCGGACGCCAGGACGTATCACGATGCGGCCGGCCGGCACCGAACCCGCCGCAACGGCTGCACGAAAAAAATCACTGGGCGGCTCTCTCACCGTCAGTTCACGTTAGCAGGATTTCATGGCTGATAGGCGCACGTACCGGACGTTCGGGCTTCTGGACATCGGCACCAGCAAAACGGTTGCTGCGGTGATGGTTGCTGAGCATGCGCCGTCGCTCGGGCAGCCTTCGCTTCGTCTCGCGGGCCTCGGCCTGCAGCGTTCGCGCGGCATCAAGGCGGGTGTGCTGACGGATCTCGACGAAGCGGAGTCCGTCGTTCGCTCGGTTTTGGCGCAGGCCGAGCGGACCGCCGGCGTTTCGGTCGGCAATTACACCGTTTCGGTGGCGGCCGGCCGCATGTCTTCGGCGCATTGCACCGCGCGCGTTGACGTCGATACCGGGCGGGTCACGCATGACGATTTAGCAAAGCTGATGGCGGCGGGTGAGAGTTTTGCGGAACGCAACGGCCGAACGCTCATCCATCTCAATCGGCTCGGGTACGAACTCGATGGTGTAGGCGGCGTGCGCGATCCTATCGGTTTTTCGGCGCGCCGTCTTGCGGCCGGACTGCACGCCGTCACGGCGGACGAAGCGCCCCTGCGGAATTTGTTGGTCTTGGTCGATCGCTGCTACGCGGAATGCGAGGGCCTGGTGGCGTCTCCGTATGCCAGTGCGCTGGCCGTGACGACCGAGGAAGAGCGGCAATTCGGTGTGACGTGCATCGATTTCGGCGCCGGCACGACCTCCATCGCACTTTTTGCCGACGGTCTTTTCGCCGGCGTCGAGGTCATTCCGGTCGGCGGTCAACATCTGACTTATGACATCGCGCGGACGTTGCAGACGCCACTCGCGGAAGCCGAGCGAATCAAAACACTTTATGGCACACTGCTCAATGCCCAGTCCGACGAGCACGAATCGATTTCCTATCCGATAGCCGGTGAGGAGGACGATGCGAGCTACGAAACCACGAAGGCGCGGCTGACGGACATCATCCGGCCGCGCATGCAACAGCTCATGGGACTCGTGCGCGAGCGATTGGCGCTCAATGCGGCGGGCCACTATGCGGGAGAGAAGGTTGTTCTGACGGGCGGAGCCAGCCAGCTTCTCGGGATTTCCGAGTTCGTCGCCAATGAATTTGGCAGGCCGGTGCGCCTGGGCAGACCAATGGATCTTGCCGGGCTCAGTGCGAGCCTATCGGGTCCGCAGCTTGCGACGCTCTCCGGGCTCGCAACTCTCGGAGCCCGCGGAAGTAAGGAATTGAGTACGCCATACGGGCGCAAGGTACTGAAGCAAGGATACCTCGGCCGAGTCGGGACGTGGCTCAAACAGGGATTTTGATGACGTGGCGTGTTCGGTGACGAAATCGTCCAAGGAAGCAAAATCGAGAATCTTCGCTTCGATCGTTTTCGCAGATCGTGAATTTTGAGGGTGCGATGAGCATCAAGCTGCAACTGCCGACACTGGTCGATATGAAACCAAGGCTAACCGTTATTGGCGTCGGAGGCGCGGGGTGCAACGCGGTCAACAATATGATCGCCGCGGGCCTTCAAGGCGTCGAATTCGTCGTTGCCAACACAGACGCGCAATCGCTTGCGGCGTCGAGTGCGGAATATCGCGTCCAGCTCGGGGCCAACCTGACCGAAGGCCTTGGCGCGGGATCGCGTCCCGAGATCGGCGAAGCGGCGGCTGAAGAAGCCATCGCTGAAATTCGAACCCTCATCGCGGGCTCGCATATGGTTTTCATCGCCGCCGGCATGGGCGGTGGCACCGGAACCGGCGCCGCAACGGTCGTCGCACGGGCGGCGCGAGACGTTGGAGCCTTGACCGTCGGCGTTGTCTGTAAACCGTTCGCATTCGAAGGCGCGCGGCGCATGCGCATCGCGGAAGCGGGTGTGCAGGCCCTTCGTCAGCACGTCGATACGCTGATCGTCATTCCCAACCAGAATCTTTTTCGCATTGCCAACGAGCGCACGACATTCGCGGAAGCCTTCGTGCTGGCGGATCAGGTGCTGTATTCCGGCGTCGCCTGCATCGTCGAGTTGGTGCTGAAGGAAGGTCTCATCAACCTCGATTTCGCCGACGTGCGCACGATCATGAGCGGCATGGGCACGGCGATGATGGGAACCGGCGAAGCGACCGGCGAACGGCGCGCCGTTCTCGCGGCCGAGGAAGCCATTGCCAATCCATTGCTCGACGATGTGACGTTGCGCGGCGCGCGCGGGCTGCTGCTGTCGATTTCCGGCGGCCGAGACATGACGCTTTACGAGGTCGACGAGGCGGCTAGCCGGGTTCGTCAGGAAGTCGATACGGAAGCCAATATCATCGTCGGCGCAACATTTGATGAGCAACTCGGCGATCGCTTGCGGGTTTCGATCGTGGCGTCCGGCATGCACCGAGGGAACGAACAATTTGCCGTTCCGCGCGGTCCACATCCCGGATTCGGCCCCCACGGCGGCTCGGCTCCGGAATCTGGGGCAGGAAATGCTCCGTTTGTGCAATCTCAAGCCTCGGGACAACAGGCGAACACGAAGGGTGCTGCGGCGCAGCCAGGCGACTTACAGCGCCGTCTTGCGGAAGCACTGCAACCATCGCAGGCAAGTGCACCGCACAATTATTCTTCTTCCGCACCGAGTGAGTCACAACACTCGCGCGATAGCTGGATCGCGCCCGGCAACGTGATGGTGGAAGACGGGCTACAAAATTTTCCGCCGCTCACGGGCAGCGCATTATTGCGGACGCCGCCGCTGCCGTTGGCTGGTGCTCCAGGATCGGAGAATCATTCTTTCGAGCCGCAGCCGCCAACGGAATTTCAGCGTACGTCGCGTCGTCTTCCGGCGATCGAAGATTTCCCTCCGCAAGCGCAAAAGCAATGGAATGCGCATCGCGGCGCTTCTGACGGACGTGCAGAACAGCAAGCAAAAACGGGCCTTTTTGGACGCTTGGCGAATCTAAGTAAGGGGATGAAGCAGGCCCAAGGCAAAAATGCCGTACACGTCGCAGATGACGATGATGAGCCGCAATCACTGCCGGCGTTTGTCGCGAGAGATCGCCGCTGAACGAGCGGCTGCATCAAGTTGGCGATATCGTCAACAAGGTTGCTAAGACGTAACAGAGTGTAAGAAAGCGTGATTTGTCGGTGTTGGGCGAAGCAGTTAGCTTTTGTGCATCGACTTCATACGCTGATCCTTTAGACAGCAACGACACGGCCAAATAAGGCCGGCGGGCTGGCAAAAATAAGAAGGTGAAGCGTATTCTGGTCAGGGGGTGGTTGGCCGCATAAATGCTGGGGAGCAGCGGCCCGCCAAAAATGAGGGACGGCGCTGTATGTCGAATCGATTCATCGGTGCGCGGCAAACCACGCTTGCCCGCGAAATCCAGTTGACAGGCACGGGGGTGCACAGCGGAGCTCCGGTATCTCTTACACTGCATCCAGCAGAGGCAGATACTGGGCTCCGCTTTCTCGTTACGAAACGAGGAAGGGTCATTTCGGAAATCGCGGCACACGTTGCCAATGTCAAAAATCTGACGCTCTGCACTGTTATTGGCGATGACGCCGGCACGACGGTTGGTACCGTCGAACATCTTCTCGCTGCTCTGCGCGGCCTCTCTATCGACAACCTCTATATCGAGATCGATAGCAAAGAAGTTCCGATCATGGACGGCAGCTCGGCGGAATTCGTCGAAGCCATCGATCGGGTTGGAATTCGCGAGCTGTCGGAACCCCGCAAATTTATCAAAGTTCTAAAGCCGGTCCGCGCCGAAGAAGGCGGGTGCTGGGGATCGCTCGAGCCATATGCGGGTTTCCGCATGGACGTCGAAATCGATTTTACCTCGCCTGTGATCGGCCGCCAGCGGCTGCAGTATGAGATGAGCCCGGGCGTCTTCCGTCACGAAATTTCTCGCGCACGTACCTTCGGCTTCATGAGCGACGTCGAGAAATTGTGGAAAGCCGGTCTGGCGCTGGGCGCCGATCTCTCCAACACCGTCGCCATCGGCGAAGATAAGGTCATGAATCGCGAAGGTCTGCGCTATCCGCAGGAATTCGTGCGCCACAAGATGCTCGACGCCGTTGGCGATCTGGCGCTTGCCGGAATGCCGTTGCTCGGCGCCTATCGCTCTTATCGCGGCGGCCATCGTCTCAACTCGATGGTGCTTCAGGAGCTGTTCTCCGACGCATCGAACTGGACCGTGGTACAGGCGCCCAAGACGCGGGCGACACGTCCTCCGGTGCAGATTGCCCCGTCGGCCATCGCCGCCATCGCAGAATAAGCGCGAGCACAGGTCAGCTGACTAAGCCATGCGGCTATCGGCCTGGAATGCACCACATTCCACCGATAAATTGCCGCCGAGGCTTCGAGTGCTCGACAGACTCGCGCTAGTCTTTCGCATCGCTTTCTGAAATGCTATCCGATCTGCGATCTTGGGGATGGCCGTAAGCGCGGAAGACGCAGGCCATGGTAGGAAGTAACGCGGCGCATGACACTCGCAGGGGATCTCAAAAAGGCTTTGAGCGCATTGGCGCTGGCAACCACTCTGGCGGTTGCAGGCTGCGCCGGCAATTCGCTCGATACCTCGGCGCTCAACCCGGACCCTCCTACGAAAATTTACGGCGATGCTGATGCGCTGATGTCGAAGGGCAATTTCGACGACGCGGCAAAGAAATTTGAATCCGTCGATCGCGAGCATCCCTATTCGCCGGAAGCGCGCAAGTCGATCGTGATGGCAGCGTATGCCTACTATCGTGCCGGTAAATCACCGGAAGCAATCGCCTCCGCGGAACGCTATCTCGCCTTGCATCCGGGCACAAAAGAAGCGCCGCTGGCGCACCATGTCATCGCGATGTCTTACTTCGATGACCTGAAGACCGCGAACCGCGATCAAACGCCGGCGCGGAAAGCACTTGAGCAATTCAAGATTCTCAAGTCGCAGTTCCCTGACAGTGAATACTCGCGCGACGCCGATAACAAGGCGCGCATCTGCATGGACAATCTCGCTGCGCAGGAAATGGAAGTCGGCCGCTACTATCTTGATCAGCACAATTACGTGGCGGCGATTAATCGCTTCAAGACGGTGGTCAAAGACTATCAGACGACGGCGCATGTCGAGGAGGCATTGGCGCGTCTGGTCGAGGCTTACATGGCTCTCGGCGTCGTTAACGAGGCTCAGAGCGCGGCGGCGATTCTCGGTCACAATTACCCGGACAGCCGTTGGTATAAGGATTCCTACGCCCTGCTTCAGTCGGGCGGCGTCGGGCCACAGCTTGATACCGGCTCCTGGCTGTCGAAGGCTTGGCAGTCGGTTCCGAAGCTCGGGCTCGGGAACGGCTAAAGCTGACCACACTCGTTTGAATATGCTAGTTTTACAGCGCGGCAGGGATACCCGCCGCGCTCTTGTTTTGCAGACAGTCAATCCTCTGTAGCCGATGGCCAAGAAATCCAAGACGCCTGCACCGAATGCTGGGCGAGAGTCGTCCTTGTCGGAGGAAACAGCCGAGGCGGAAATCGCGCGCCTGTCGGCGGAGATCTCGCATCACGATGCGCTTTATTATCGGGATGACGCGCCCGAGATTTCTGATGCCGAATATGATGCGCTTCGTCGTCGGTTGACGTCACTCGAAGACGCACATCCGGACCTCAAGCGCGCCGAAAGCCCGAGCAGCAAAGTCGGCGCGCAGCCTGTCGCGGCTTTCGGAAAAATTCGCCACGACGTTCCGATGCTATCGCTTGGAAATGCATTCGCCGATCAGGACGTCATCGATTTCGCGCAGCGGGTGCGACGTTTCCTAAATCTGGCAGAGACCGACGCGCTCGACATCACGGCGGAGCCGAAGATCGACGGTCTTTCGATCTCGATCCGCTATGAGCATGGAAAGCTCGTACAGGCGGCGACGCGCGGTGATGGCAGCGAGGGCGAGAACGTCACCGCCAACGTCAAGACGATCTCGGAGATTCCGCATATCTTGAAGGGCAGAAATGTTCCCGAGCTTATCGATATTCGCGGCGAGATTTATCTGGGGCACAAGGATTTCGAGACGCTCAACGCAACGCAGGCCGCGAGCGGTGATAAAATCTTCGCCAATCCGCGCAATGCCGCTGCCGGATCGCTGCGTCAGCTCGATTCCTCGATCACGGCGAGGCGCCCGCTGCGATTCTTCGCTTATGCGTGGGGTGCTGTATCCAAGCTTCCCGCGGACACGCAGTCGGGCGTTGTCCAGGCGTTTGGCGATTGGGGTCTGCCCGTCAATCCGCTGATGCGGATCACGGCAAGTCCCGATGAACTGCTTGCGTTTTATCGGGAGGTCGAGAGCCGGCGGTCGCAACTCGGCTACGATATTGATGGTGTCGTCTATAAGGTGAACCGTCTCGATTATCAGGAGCGCCTTGGATTTGTATCGCGCTCGCCGCGGTGGGCGATTGCCCATAAATTTGCAGCCGAGCGTGCAACGACGGTTCTCAACAAGATCGAGATTCAGGTTGGCCGCACCGGGGCGTTGACGCCGGTCGCCAAGCTCGAACCCGTTACAGTCGGCGGCGTCGTCGTTTCGAATGCGACGTTGCACAACGAGGACGAGATCGCACGAAAGGATATTCGCGAGGGCGATACGGTCGTGGTGCAGCGGGCCGGAGACGTCATTCCGCAGGTCGTCGAAGTCGTGCTGGACAGGCGTCCGAAAGGCGCCAAGCCGTTCGCATTTCCGACCGTCTGTCCGATTTGCGGCAGTCATGCGGTTCGTGAAGCCGACGAAGAGGGCAACGCAGCCGACGTCGTGCGCCGTTGCACCGGAGGGCTTATCTGTCCGGCGCAGGTGAAGGAACGCCTCAAGCATTTTGTGTCACGCAATGCTTTCGATATCGAAGGCTTGGGTGCTGAAAAGATTCAGTTCTTCTTTGAGACGGGCCGCATCAAATCGGCGGCAGACATCTTTACGCTGGAACGGCGCGATCGTGAATCGGACGAGCCTTTAACGAAGGTCAGAGGCTTCAAGGAGACGTCGGTCCGCAAGCTGTTCGCGGCAATCGATGCGCGGCGCGGCGTGCCGCTTGACCGCTTCATGTTTGCGCTTGGAATCCGTCACATCGGCGAGACGACAGCAAAGGATCTCGCCAAAGCGTACGGTACGCTTGATGCGCTCCGGGCGGCGGTCGATGCTGCGATTGCGGATGGCAAGGGCAGCGAAGCCTATCAGGATATCGACAACATCGAGGGCATTGGCGAAACGGTCGTCGATGCCTTGGTCGATTTCTTCGGCGAGCAGCACAATCAGGAGCAGCTCGCGGCGCTCTTGAATGAGGTGACGGTCACGCCGTTTATACGAGCGCAGGAGAAGGATACGCCTGTCACCGGCAAGACCGTCGTTTTCACGGGCACATTGACGAAGCTGACGCGCAACGAGGCCAAGGCGCAAGCGGAGCGCCTCGGCGCGAAGGTTTCAGGTTCGGTATCGAAGAAGACCGACTATGTCGTCGCTGGGGCCGAGGCGGGATCGAAGCTCGACAATGCTCGGGCTCTCGGCGTTGCGGTGTTGACCGAAGATGAATGGCTCGATCTGATCGGGCAGGCGTAGTCTTCAGATTTCGTTCAATCAGAGCGGCAGCGTTGCGTGTTTCAGCCAGCTGCGTGTGGACTCGTCAAGCTTCGGCGCGAGCGTCTCGAAAACGCGCTTGTGGTAAGCATTCAGCCAATCGCGTTCGTTCTGGTCGAACATCTCCGGCACGATGAGCCGCCGATCGATCGGGGCCAGCGTAATCGTTTCGAAGTGCATCATCTCGCGTTCGCCGTGGCCGATCTTCTGCGGCGCTGTGACGAGCACGACGTTTTCGATGCGGATGCCATAGGCGCCGACTTTGTAGAAGCCCGGCTCATTTGAAATCAGCATGCCCGGCTGCAACGGTGTCATGCCGCCGCGTGAGATCGATTGCGGGCCTTCGTGGACCGACAGGTAGCTGCCAATGCCGTGGCCGGTGCCGTGATCGAAATCTTCGCCGATGGTCCAGAGTGCGCGGCGTGCGAAGGGATCGAGATCGATGCCGCGCGTGCCTTTTGGAAAGTGCGCGGTCGCAACGCCGATGTGACCCTTCAGAACGGCAGTGAAGTGCCGCCGCATGTCGTCGCTCGGATCACCGATCGCGAC
>DATLJG010000252.1:0-6263 GCA_035538995.1 Hyphomicrobium sp.
ATCCAGGGAGCCAACGTCCCGACGTGCGGACGAACTGGAAATTCTGACGATCGTTTTGGGCATGTCTGGATCGTATTATCGTAAGAGGCGGGCTGCGCCCAAGAGAATGATTCAGGCGCGGGCTTGGCAGTCAAACATTCAAGACTCCGGCAAGCGCGGGTAGATGACCTTTCCGCCCGGTTCGACGATGGCGCCCGGTGTAAGGCGGGCAGGTTCGAGCCGACCTTCTCCCATGATATGGAAGACCGTTTCGCCGCTAGCGATAAGATAGTCGGTAACAATCCGGCGATGACATCGCCACCATACTGCTTCGGAACACATCATCGCGCAGCGGCGTTTGCGCCCTTCGTCGCGAAGGTCATCGAGAGCGGCGCGGAATTGCGGGGAGGCTGCATAGTCCGCGTAGTTGTGGAAGCTCTGGTTCTTCCATAAGGCGTTCACATCCGGCGGCACGCCCGGTGCCTTGCCGCGACGGCCGCCGAGCGCCGCCACATGCTCATACGAGATGCCGCGGATCGCGAGTGCGCCGGCCAGATTATCTTCATTGAACTGGGGATTGGTTCTTGATCGCGCAAACTTCCTAATGTCCGCCAGAAAACCGATCTCCACCTCAAGCAAGAGTCCCGCAAACTCCTCCAGGGTTCTTGTGGAATGGCCAATGGTAAAAAAGGGGAGGTTCACGCGCCGCCTTCGTCAGGTCTTGCGCAGCGCGCCCCCCTTGTGGGCCGCAATGTGATCGGTCTTGTCGCTTTTGATTTCGTATTGCGGATCATCTTCCGTGCCGTGATGGACGTGACCCTTGTAGTCGAAGTCGCGGGTGTGAACGGCGATAATGGTCCCCGAAACGCGGCCGGCCTCGGAATTCCAACTGACGTGATCGCCGATCTTGAATCGTTTGGGCACGCTGTTCTCCGTGCAGGATGTTTCAGGGCGGCGGCATAAATTTGCGCCTTCTGATCTGTGCTGTAAACGGACGCCTCGTATCGTTCGC
This sequence comes from Hyphomicrobium sp., assembly GCA_035538995.1. Classification (GTDB taxonomy): domain Bacteria; phylum Pseudomonadota; class Alphaproteobacteria; order Rhizobiales; family Hyphomicrobiaceae; genus Hyphomicrobium_B. The sequence goes on from DATLJG010000252.1 coordinate 992, forward strand.
ACCGGCGCCCGCCAAAGCTGAACGCTGGTTGCTTTGCGATAGGAGCGCGCGGACAGGGCAGCCATTTACCAAGGAGCACGAGCTTCGCCGGCAACGCAACGTATTCGTTTGACTGGCGCGTGGCGGGTGGCAAAGAGTGCGGAGGAATGGGTTAGGCGTTATGCATCCAGCGTGAGGCTGAAATGAAAACTATCAGCTTATTTTCGACAACTTGCTCGCTCTCGTTTCTTTTTTCTTTGTTTCTGGGCGCACCTTGGACGGCGGTGACTTTCGCAGAAGACAGGACGCCTCAAGGCGTCGAGCAGACGACCACGGATGACGTGCGTCAAACCTTCGGGCGGTTGGAAGGCTATCTGAAAAACAACGCACTCCAATTCACCACGTCGTATGACGCGCAGAATGTATCGCTAGGGACGTCGCGAGGAAGTGCGCGCTTTTTTATCGAACGCCCCAACTTGCTGCGCGTCGAATTTTCCGGGTCGGGTTTTGACTACCTGATGACGTCCGACGGCAAGACACTTACGATCTATGACCAGATAAGGAAGAAGTATGCACAGCGCCCGGCAACTGAAACGCCTCTTGCGGCCATGAATCTTTTTACCGGATTAGCGGCATTGCAAGCGCGTGTGCTCCAATTTTTGGGAGTCGTCACCGATATCGCAAGCGGCGATAGTGATCTGCAGGTCAAGAAAGCAGGGGCCGAGCGTGTCGGTGGATTGAATTGCGTCCGGTACGATATTCGATACACCTCCGGCGAGGATACCGACCAATGGGCGGCGTGGCTTCGCGCGGATGGCGAACCGCTTCCGTGCAAGTCCTTCGTCAGGAGTCCGGACGAAGGCAGTCAGCAGACCAATTTATACAATTGGGAAGATAAAATCTCGCGATCGGAGAAATTTAACTTCGCGCCGCCGAGTGGAAGTAAGAAGGTTGACATCAGCGATCTGGATCTCCGACCGCTGCAATAAAACCCTGCATTGGTCCGGCGGGTCGATGCTCGTACGGCTCGGGATTGATTTCCTGAAGCCGCAGGTATTGCGTCTCACGACGCGGCCACCATCATGATCACCAGCAACATGACCCCGAACAGCGCCACCATCATCGCGAAGAATGGCCCGAGGTAGGGGCCATGAGACGCCGGCAGTTCATGCTGCCGTTGCCATGTTCGGGCGTAGGCCAGGAAGCGCAAGCCGGTCGTCGCCACCATCAGAACGCCGAGAAATACCAGCGCGATGCTCATCCATTCCGACAGCCGGTCAAGCAACAACACGTGCGCGGACCGGGGATTCCCGTCAAGCATCAGTCCGAAACGATCGATGGCAAGGCCGCAGATCATCAGCGCCAGCGCCGTCCGCACCCAGACCGAAAGAGTGCGCTCCGCATTTTGGTAGGAGCGGAACTCCGACATCTCGGAGCGCTGTAATGAATAGACAGTCTGTTTTTCGGCCAGTGCAACCATGTGCTGCATGAGAGCGATCTGTTTCGTATCCTGCTCGTCCGTCATGGAAACCTCCGCGCGCGGTTGGCCGTCGCTCGGCACTCGCCTTTGCGGCACGTGTCGCCTTTATCGAAATATAAGTAATGCCAGCGGGCGGCGGGAGAGTTCGATCGGGATCGAACTTGACGCGCCGCCAGTCGGAGGCTTCCAGCCGTATAAGCGGGTTGCTTCAGAACGGATTGATGTAGTTCAGGATGGCCGTCATTCTGAGCATGACGCGCCGGATGACGTGACTGGCTTTGACGTGATCGGTGAAAATGGCGACCTCGCCGGAACTTCCCGCCGGGAGGCGCTTGAGAACGTCGGCGTCATCGAGTTTGATGCGGACGACAAATGGCGCGGCCTCGACCTGCTTCGGTGTCACTGCGAGGCCTGATGGTTGAATTTGTCCACTTGATACGGCTTGCAGAACGGTCTCGACGTGCCCGCTGTAGATTTTTCCCGGCAGGAATTTGAAGGTCGTTTCGACGCGCTGACCGGGTTCGATATAGCGCGCGTAAATTTGTGCGATCTCAGCGGCGAGCATTGTTTCGGATGTGTCGATGAACGCCATGACCGGGGCGATTGGCAGTGATGACACCCGCGCTCCTTTTCGCAGCGCGAGATTTGTCACGTACCCATCCGCGGGCGCACGCACGACGGTTTTATCAAGATTCCATCTGGCGTTTTCAAGCTGGGCCTTGAGCTGCTTGACTTCGGCGTCGCGCTGCTCGACGTCGAACTGGCGTCCGGCGGCTTTGCTCGCCAATTCGGACATTTGCTTGAACCGAAGCTCGGACAGACTGAGCTGGGCTTCGAGTGCTTTCACTTGCGCTTCGAACGGGATTGGATCGATACGGAAGAGAAGGTCATTGGCTTTTAATGGGGTGTTCGGACTGACTGGCACGTCAATGACTTCGCCGGAAACGTTCGGGACGATTGAAACGGAGTGACGGCCGACCACCAAAGGACCCGACGGCGCGCCCCATCCCATCGGAATGAAAAGACCGACGAGCAGCAGCAGGAGCACGGCGATCGGCGAGATTTTCCAGAAAAGATTGAAGGGGACGACCTTGAACCAGACAAGAAGAAACAGAATGAAAATATAGAGATTGAGGAGGAAGACGATCATCTCGTTCCCTCCCGCTTCGGGACATCAACGTAGGCCCAGATCAACGATAGGGGCCAAAGCATGAAGCCGAAAATCAGTGTGACCCATCCCGCGACTTCGACAGCCCCGGCCCAGGGATGTCCACGTTTCTTGGCGATGTATCCGGGCGCGGAGGCCATCGCGACGAATATCGCGACAGCCGTGACCAGAATAACGATAAGGATGAACCACGCGAAATAGTCGATGAACGACATGGCTTCACCTCGTGCGTTCTGTTGCTATCGTCTTCGGTGCTTGTGACGTGTGCTCGCTGTCACTCCTGGCCAGTCGTTCCGCTACCCGCACCCTGCAACGCCGAATCTGCGCGCGTTACCGACGGCGGATTCCACTTTCCCGTCAGAGCTTCAGACTTCGGAGCGTACAGCCGCATCGTCAGATTGAACGGACCTTTTGGGGCAGGAAGCCAGTTCGCATTCTTATCTTCGCCAGGACTCTCGTTTTGGAAATAGAGGTCGAGCGACCCATCGGCGTTGCTCTTGAATGGCATCCAGCTGCTGACGGCGAACCGGTTCAGTTCGTTTGCGACCTGAAATCCTTCCGTATCGTAAAGCGTGATGGACCAGAACGCATTGACGGGTGGTTTTGAATCTTTCGTGAAGTGGATTGTGTACTTATTTGAGCCGTCGAGCGGCTTGCCCGTACTGTCTGCGAGGTTCAGCGGATATATCGCGTCTTGCGGAAGATTCGCGCCAAGGCCAACTTGAGAGACGATGGCGCGCTTCAGATAGTAGTTGCCATAGACGCCCATCGTGTCGGTGTTCATCGACCATCCATCCGCGACGCGAGCAAGGGTCGCTACTTTCCAGGCCATGAGTTTTTGCGCATCTTCCGGTGCCGTTGCGAGTGCATTTTGGACGGCAGGATCGAGGCTCGAGATATCGAAGCTCTTGCCGGGTTCGATACCGATCCGTTTCATCTGCGCAATAATCGGTTGGTCGGTAATGTGGGGCGGATGCAGCTTCAGAAGTTCCGCAGCGCGTGCAAAGTATTTTGCCGCCGGCATGTTGTCGACTTGCAGCTTTGGCGGCGTCTTCATATCAATCGCCGGATCGATTTTGACCTGGATCGGCTCGGGTGTTTTTCCCCATTCCGACAAAGGAGTGATCTTGTATCCGGCCTGTATTTTGTGGACCGCGTCGTAGTCCGACGGCCCGTCGGTCTTGGTGCGCCCGATGATCCACACGTACGGCGTCGGCGCATCGATGCGCGTGAACTCCGCCGGGACCGCCCCAGTCCAATGGGGCGGCACAATTATGAAATTCCCGGCTTGAGTTCCAGTGGTCCGCCACCCAGGCGATGCGAACACGTCCGTCCACATATCGAGCATCGGCAGGAGATAGTAACGGCCGCCCGTATCCGGAGCCGAGATGACCATTGGCTCCTTCGTAAGGTCGAGCCAGCCGCTGGAATACAGCGTGTCGAAGTTAGGCCGAACCACGACTTTCATATCCGCCGTCGGAAATTCCGGCACGTTTATGAACATATTCATTGGGCCGCCGATTTCGGATTTCCCGGCTTCAACGTTCGTGAGCTGTTGCCTTGTGACGTCCATCGTTATCAGCGGATAAAAATAGACATAAGCATCGACGCCAATGGCGTGTGCTTCTTCCGGCGTGATCGGGTTTGCCTGAGACAGTGCGGAGCTGCTGATTGAAGCAACCGCCGTGGCCGCAAGCAAGACAGCGCCACGCCGCACAATTTCGCGAGATAACATCATTATCGTCCTCCAACATTTTTTCTAGCGGTCGAGAAAAATTTGCTTCCAGTCGTTCTTCATATCGACGACGGTCCAGCCTTTGGCCGTCGCTTCGTCCAGTGCCTTGTCCAGTTTTCCGATTTTTGAATCACGATCGTAGGCCCACTCGCGTACGCCGTCCGTGTGATGCACAAGTCCCATGAAACGTGCGCCGTCACCTGACGCGGTGTATTCGAGCATCTGCTGATCGCCGTCGGAATTGCCGAATGCGAAGATTGGCTGTCGCCCAATGAAACGGTTTATTCCGACGGGCTTCCCTGGGCCGTCGTCGATAAACTCGACCTTTGGTTCCTTGATCAGTTCGGCTTTTCCATCTGCCGACAGTTCGAACTTGACGACGCCTGATGATCCGACGACTTGCTCGGGTGGAATACCGTAGGATTTGTCGGCAAAGCGCCGCATGAATTCCACACCGCCGCCGGAGACAATGAACGTCTTGAAGCCATTCGCCCGGAGATACGAGAGAACCTCCAGCATCGGCTGATACACGAGGTCGGTATAAGGCCGATCGAAGCGGGGATGCCTGGCGTTGTGAAGCCAATCAACGACCGACTTGTTATAAGTATCGGTCGTCATCCCAGAGTGGGTTGCCGCCATGATCTCGAGTAAGCCGTGCTCGCCGGCCGCGGCCAGCGCCTTATGATCTCCATCGAGCACGGCCTCGAACGGCTGCTTGTCCTTCCACTCAGGATGCGAGCCGGACATCTTCTTTACTTCGTCCATCGCGTAGGCGACCTGGAAATAAATCGGCTGCTCGGCCCAAAGTGTGCCGTCATTGTCAAAGACGGCGACGCGGCGTGCCTCAGGCACGTACTCCGCGTCGCCGCTCTTCGTCACCCTGACGACGAAGTCGATGATGCTTTGCTTG
>DATLJG010000253.1:0-2418 GCA_035538995.1 Hyphomicrobium sp.
GACAAAGTTGATATCGAGGGCGACCCGGCGGCGCACGACTGCAAAGTGACGTATTATGAAGACGGTAAGAAACGGGCGGTCGCCACGGTCTCACGCGATCTCGAAAGTTTGCGCGCGGAAGCTGATCTGGAACGGACGTAGACCTATCGCTTCCCCGTCGAGAATGGTGCGGGCCGTTCCATTTGAAAACTGTCTTTCGTGCCCACGTACCACCCACGGCCATGTAAGCGGCCCACAAGACTCAACGCCGGCGTATCGATGTAGTGTTTGTTAGCATCGAGAACGAATGCATCGGCGACATGTGCTTGAACGATTTCTCCGAGAACAATGAGTTGGCTCTTTGCGACTTCAATCGGTGTATGCAGCTTGCACTCAAAGGCGACGGGGCTTGCGGTAAGCCGCGGCGGCAAAACTTTCAGCGATGGCAGCGTATCGAGATCAGCGAGCGCAATCTCATCGACGTCGCTTGGTGCTTCGACTGACGTGAGGTTCATCGCGCTGGCAACAGATCGCGTGACGAGATTGACGACGAATTCTCCCGTATCGAGAATGTTGCGGGCGCTGTCTTTCATGCTGCCGTCGGAATTGGCTTGAATGCCGACGGCGAGGATCGGCGGCGTCTTGCTCATGGCGTTGAAGAAGCTGAACGGCGCCGCGTTGCGGACGCCGCTCTTGGAGACTGTCGTAATCCAGGCGATGGGTCGCGGGACGATCGTGCTCGTCAGGATTTTATAGCGATCATCCGGCGCGAGCGTCTCGAAATCGAATTCCATAGCATCACCTGTTTGCCGGGTTATCCGACGTCACGCAGGATCTTTTTGATGTGATCGATTTCATCCTGGATGACGGTGTGACCCATGCCGGGATAGATCGTCTCGGTTACGTCGCCGCCGAGCTTACCCAGCACATCCGCCGACTCATGCACGCGCGCCAGCGGAATGTGGGAGTCGACGTCGCTGCATCCGAGGAAGACCGGAGTGCCTGCAAGCGATCCCGCATAAGTCCGTGGCATATGTGGCGGGCCGATCAATCCGCCGCTCAATCCCACAACGCCGCCATAGCGCCGCGCATTGCGAGCAGCAAACTCAAGTGCCAGGCAAGCACCTTGGGAAAATCCCAAAAGAACGACGCGCTCCGGCGGCACGCCCTGCCGGTCGAGATCGCTAACGAGATGCGAAAGCGTGCCAAGCGCTGCGTTGAGGGAAGGTTCGTTCTCGGCGATTGGAGCCATGAACGAATAGGGATACCAGCTCCCGCTCGGAGCCTGGGGTGCGAGATATGCCAGATCCGGCGCTGCGAACGCATCCGCCAGGCCGAGCATGCTCTCGGCCGTGGCGCCGCGTCCGTGCACCAGGATGACGGCCGCGCGGGCGGCACCAATCGGCGCGCCCGCGCGGATGACATTTGACGCTGCCGTCGTCATGCCACCTTCTCCAAGGGTTGCAGGCTCGCTTCGATCTCCTGCCGCTGGCTCTCCAGGAACGCCGGCAGCTTCAATGCCTGTCCCAATGATGCCACCGGCTCGTCGATCGCGAACCCGGGTTGGTCCGTCGCAATCTCGAAGGTGATGCCGCCCGGTTCGCGGAAGTAGATCGATCGAAAGTAGAAACGATTGATCTGCTCCGTGACCTGCAGGCGGTGCTCCTCGACGAGCTTGCGGCGCATTTCGGCCTGAGCCTCGTCCGTCGCCGCGCGGAACGCGACGTGATGGACGGAGCCTCGACCCATGCGACCGGCGAGGAAGCCTTTCGCTTCGCGGATTTCGACCACGCCGCCAGCAGTCGCGTCGCTTGCGACGAACCGCGTGACCGGACCCTCGACGCCGGCTTCACTGAAGCCGAGTACGTTGGTCAGAATGGCCGCCGTTCCCTTTGCGTCGTCGAGCAGTAGCCGGACACCGTAAAATCCGCGCAGCGCATTCTCCGCAGGCACATCGCTCCCCTGCCAGGCAGGCTCAGCTTCCGCGCCCGCGACGCCAACCAGCGCCAGGCTCATGCCGTCCGGGTCGGTGAAGACCAGCACGGACTGACCGAAACGCTTCTCGATGGCTTCGTGCGGTACGCCCTTTTCAACGAACCGATGCGCCCAATAGCCGATCGCGCTTTCCGGGACGCGGTACATCGTCTGCTGCGTCAGGCCGACGCCGCCTCGCCCTTTCGGCGCGTGCGCCCACGGAAAGAACGTCAGAATCGTTCCTGGATGGCCGACCTCGTCACCGAAATAGAAATGGTAGGTGCCGGGATCGTCGTAGTTGACCGTCTTCTTGACCAACCGCAGACCGAGGATGCGCGTGTAGAAATCCAGATTGCGGGACGCATCACCCGCAATGGCGGTGACGTGATGAATTCCAGACATGGGATGTCCTTTCTCCCGTTCGCACGGGATGACGCTGTTAGCTGCAATGTGGCGTGTCGCGTC
>DATLJG010000254.1:0-1590 GCA_035538995.1 Hyphomicrobium sp.
GACTTGGCAATCACGTCTTGCGGCGCGACGACATTGCCGAGCGACTTCGACATTTTCTGCCCCTTCTCATCGAGCACGAAGCCGTGCGTCAGCACGACATCGTAGGGGGCCTCTCCGCGCGTACCGCAGGATTCAAGCAGCGAGGAATGGAACCAGCCGCGATGCTGATCGGAGCCTTCGAGATACATGACGCGGTCCTGTCCGCCATCACGCTTGCGGCGCAGGCCCTTGAAGCCCGGAAACGCTTCAGGGTCTTCCAGCGTGAAGGCGTGCGTCGAACCTGAATCGAACCAGACGTCGAGCACGTCCTTGACCTGCTCCCACTTCGGCAGATCGGCGTCGGGCACGAGGCCTTTGAGAAAACGGTCTTTTGCTCCGGCTTCGAACCAGACGTCGGCGCCTTTCTCGGCGAAAGCTTTTTCGATGCGCGCTGAAAGTTCGTCCGACTTGTCGAAGCCCGGCCCCGGAATGACCTGATCCGTTTCGACATTACGGAAGACGGTGATCGGCACGCCCCAGGCGCGCTGACGCGACACGACCCAATCCGGCCGGTTCTCGATCATGCCGGTGATGCGGTTTTCACCCGCTGCGGGCACCCAGTCGACGCGCTTGATTTCGTCGAGTGCGATCTGGCGGAGAGTTCGGATTCTGGAGTTCGACCCTATTCCGTCATGGCCGGGCTTGACCCGGCCATCCAGGGCAGCCGCACCGTTCTTTCCGTCGTGTGACTCCTGGATGGCCGCCTCGGAGGGCGGCCATGACGTGGTTGGTAGTGCGCGGTCCATCGCGATGAACCACTGCGGCGTGTTGCGGAAGATGACCGGCTTTTTCGACCGCCACGAGTGCGGGTACTGATGCTTCAGGCGGCCGCGCGCGATGATGTTGCCAGCTTCGGCCAGCGCCTTGATGACGGCGTCGTTGGCGTCGCCCTTGTCGCCGTTCTCCTTCAAGACGCGCTTGCCTTCGAAACCGGGCGCGGCTTTCGTCAGCACACCATTGGCATCGACGGTGAACGGCACCGTCGTGTCGATGTCGCGATCGCGCAGCTTCTTCTGGTTGGCCGTCCAGATGTTGTAGTCGTCGGCGCCATGACCGGGTGCGGTATGCACGAAGCCGGTGCCGGTGTCGTCCGTGACGTGATCGCCATCGAGGAGCGGAACGTCGAACGTGTAGCCGAGGTCGCGCAGCGGATGCTCGCAAACGAGATGGCGAAGCTCGAACGGGTTCACGCTCCAGCGTTTTTCAAATGCCTCGACTTTCGCCGCTTTCATCACATCGGCTGCGAGTTTGTCCGCCAGAATGTAGCGATCGCCTTTCTTGGCCCAATTGCCATCCGAAGCGGCAGTAACTTCGTAAAGTCCATACTCGATGCGCGATGAAAAGCTGATGGCGCGGTTGCCCGGGATCGTCCACGGCGTCGTCGTCCAGATGACGACGGACGCATCGACCAAATTTTCAGGCGTCAATTCGGGATGCAGTTCCGGCGGAATATCCTTCTTGGCCGGTTCCTCGTTCACCAGTAGCGGCTTTACCGGGAACTTCACCCAGATCATGTCGGACTGGTGGTCCTGATATTCGACCTCGGCTTCG
>DATLJG010000255.1:0-11195 GCA_035538995.1 Hyphomicrobium sp.
AGTCATCGACGGATACGTGTGTGAACTGCGGACTACCAGCGCACTCGCCAATCGCCCAGATGCCTGGAACACTCGTCTGAAGTCTTTCGTCAACGCGAATAAAACCTCGGTCCGTCGTTTCGACGCCCGTCAAATCGAGCCGAATTCCGGCAGTGTTGGGCACGCGGCCTGTCGCGACAAGAAGGTCGCTCCCTTCGATTTTTCGAACACCTTCGGATGTCCGGATCTCGACTGCGACTTTGTCGCCCGATAGGCCTTGAACCACCGTCGGTTCAGCGCCGAGAAGAATCTCGATTTGCTCGGCGGCCAGGATGCGACGCATCTCTTCGGCGATATCGGCGTCTTCGCGACTCATCAGCTGATGCGCAGGCTCGATGATCGTCACGCGACTTCCAAATCGGCGATACGTCTGTGCCATTTCAATTCCGACGTATCCGCCGCCAAGAATGATCAAGTGCTCTGGCGCGTAATCAAGTTCCAGCGCTTCGATGTGCGTGAGGGGACGCGCGTCGCTCAGTCCCGGCACATCCGGAATGAGCGCGTGTGAACCGACATTGATTACGACCTCTTCGCCTTTAAGAACGCGCGTTCCGCCGTCGTTCAGGCTGACTTCGAGCGTCTTCGGAGCAATGAACTGCCCGCTCCCCATGATCAATTCCGCGCCGCTTTCTTTGTAGAGCTTAAGATGCAGCGCAATTTCACGATCAACCATGTCGCGCTTGCGCTTACGCACCAAATCTACGTTCGTCTTGACCGCTCCGGTTTCCGTGCCGAATTTCGCGGCGTTGCGTACCGTATGCGCGACCTTGGCGCTCCAGAGTTCGTTCTTGCTCGGAAGGCACGCGACCGCTGGGCATGAGCCGCCGACCCAACGCCGCTCGACGACCGCGACTTTCTTCCCTGTTCGCCCCAAGTGCCAGGCGAGGAGCTTGCCGCCCTGGCCACTTCCTAGAATAAGCGTGTCGACCTCTTCCACTTCAGACATCGTTATCTCCATGTTTCTCTGCAAGCCTACACGAGCGCTGCCCTTCGGGCCGTTACCGAGAGCCAGCATCAGAGCGGATAGGTTCGTCATGAACGACGACCATCTTGCCGTGGGCCTCGCCGTCTTCCATCACGCGGTGCGCCTCTCGAATTTCCTCAAACTTGAAGATCCGGGACGGCTTCGCCTTCAATTTTCCCTCCGCGACTTGGCGTGCGATGTCCTGTAGCGGCACGTCCGAAAGCGGAAAGCCGGGCGTTCCAAAAACGAAGCTGCCGAAGAACGTCAGATAGACGCCGCTTGCCATCTGTAGAAGCGGATTGAAGTCGTGGATCGGATCGAGGCCGCCAAGCCAGCCGGCAAGACACGCGCGTCCGCCACGCCGCAACATTCTAAGTGAATCGATAATGGTGCTGTTGCCGACGAGATCGAGGATCGCATCCAGCGTGTTGGTTTCCGGCAGGCGCTCCGACAACATCGGCCCTTCAATTTCGCATCGTTCAACGCCAAGCGATTCGAGCTTGGCGAACCGCTCTTTGTTGCGCGTCGTTGCAATCACGCGCGCACCTGCGTTGACCGCCATACCGACCGCGGCAAGTCCAAAAGAGGACGTCGCACCGCGAATGAGAAGCAGTTGGCCTTTTTGAATTTCGAGATTCCGAAAAAGGCACGTCCAGGCTGTCGCGTAGGTTTCGGGAATCGCAGCCAGCTCCGCCCACGGCAGGTCAGATTCAATCAGCGCGACGTTTGAAACGGGAACGCGAGTGTATTCAGCATAGCTCCCGTTGATGGTGCGTCCCATGCCTCCCATCAACGCCGCAACCTTGGCCCCGACGGGAAATTCGCCGCCAGGACATGACGTCACGATGCCAACGCACTCGATACCGCTGACCTCGGCAGCTTCCGCCCACTCGCCGCGACGCATGTGCATCTCGGCGTGGTTGATGCCGAAAGCTTTGATCTCAATGACGACATGACCGGCTTTGGGTTCAGGTTCAGGGATATCTTTGTAGACGAGACTGTCGAGACCGCCGAATTTCTCGAGAACGATGGCACGCATAATCAATGCTCCAAGGCTGGCGGCCGGCTTCACCGGAGGACGGCCGCTGGATTTCAAGTTCGGATCAAGGAAGGAAGTTGCGGATCTCTGTGGCTATCTCGTCGGCATGAGTTTCAAGCGCGAAATGACCCGTATCGAAGAATTTGACGGTTGCGTTCGGATTGTCGCGTTTGAAGGCCTCCGCGCCGGGCGGCAGAAAGAAGGGGTCGTTCTTGCCCCACACCGCTAGAAAGCGCGGTTTGTGCGTGCGGAAATACTCTTGGAATTTCGGATAGAGTGCGACGTTGCTCTTGTAGTCGCCGAAGAGATCGAGCTGAATTTGGTCGGCGCCGGGCCGGGCCAGATAGAAATCGTCCAGCGAGTATCCGTCAGACGAAACGGTGCTCGCGTCGGATACGCCGTGCGTGTATTGCCACAACGTTGCCTCTGGCTTGAGGAATGCACGCAGAGCCGAGCGGTTGGCCTCAGAAGGTTCTTTCCAATAGGCCTGAATCGGGTTCCATCCTTCGCTCAGACCTTCCTCGTACGCATTGCCGTTTTGCGAGATGATCGCCGTGATGCGTTCAGGGTGTTTCAACGCGATCCGAAAACCCGTGGGCGCGCCATAGTCGAAAACGTAGACGGCAAAGGTCTTTAGACCGATGACTTCGGTGAAGCGATCGATGACAGTGGCGATGTTTTCGAACGTGTACGAAAATTTCTCGCGGGGTGGCATGTCCGATTGACCGAAGCCCGGAAGATCCGGCGCGACGACATGGAAACGGTCGGCAAGACGCGGGATGAGGTCGCGGAACATGTGGCTTGAGCTCGGAAAACCGTGGAGCAACAGAAGCGCTGGAGCATCCACAGGGCCAGCCTCGCGATAGAAAACATTGAAGCCGTCTACATCGACCTTCTTGAAGTTGACTTTGGTCATCGTCGTCTCCTTAATAACCATTTAACAATTGTTTATGCGGTTACTTACGTGTGAGCTGTTCCTGCATCCGCCTGGTTCGCCCTGCGTCCAAACCATCGGGGAAAACAGAGTAACTAGCGAAACGTCAAATAGACGGTTACATCTGGTCGTAGTAACTTGTCAATAGCGTTTTTACAGGTTATATGTTCGTGACGAGATCGATTGTAGGTCAATAAGCATGAGCAACATTCGCCCCGCTCCCATTTTCATTGCAGATTCCAGAGGATTGGATTTTCTGAATTCCATCGCCACGCCGGTTGATACTCCGGTCGAGTGGCTTGGTTCCGGTGACGAGCTTTTGGCGTGGCTCAAGGAAGCCGGTCTTGTGCCGCCCGACATCCTTAAAGTTTTAAAGACCAGCGCCTTGCCGGGGGAGCTCGATGGGATTGCCGCGCAGGCCCGCTCTTTGCGCGAGTGGTTTCGTGGCTTTGTTCAAAAGCACAAGGGCAAGACCCTGAAGGCCAATGCCTTGCAGCAGCTCGATCCACTCAACCGGATTCTGGAGCGCGACGACGTCTTTGGTCAGGTTTTGCCGCGCGATTATGATTCCGAAACCGGACGTGGCTTCAACTTCGAATGGATCGAGCAGCGTCGCTGGCGCTCACCGGAAAGCCTGCTGCAGCCGATCGCGCGCGAGATGGCGAATGTGATCTGCAATGAGGATTTCAAGCTCATTAGAGCTTGCGAAGGGCATGCTTGCACGCTGATGTTTATCGATCGCACCAAAAGCCATCGACGGCGATGGTGCAGCATGGCCGTATGCGGCAACCGTGCCAAACAAGCGGCACTTCGCGAGCGGCTGAGGTAAGGTGCGTATCGGGTCAGAAAAAAGCTGTCCTTGGTATGATCGGATTGCATGATCTGGCATTCTTTTCCGTCCAAGGAACGGCCTTTGGCCGAGATGCGGTTGCAGCCGCTCGCAGCAAAACGGAGCAAGCCCTGCGGTCATATTTTGCTTCGAACCGTCCTGTATCTCATGGGCTTGATCAGCAAACGATCGCAACGAGGCAGATGGGAAATGAGCCGTAGAATTGCATTCGCTACCTTCGTCTTCGTGCTTTTTGGACAAACCGTCGCTGCGCAACCGCACAATCAGCTTCCTTGGCAAGATAACTTCACCTCCCGGCTCGAAGTCCTTGCGCTACTCGAAACTCTCAATGCCGACCTTCTAAGCCACGATAGTGCTACACTTACGCTGGATCGCTGGTGCGGCGATCACCAGCTTGCTTCTCCCGCACACATCGTCGCGAATCTTGTCCGAGGCGCCGACAAGGAGCCGACTGCGGAACAACGCCAGCTGCTCGGCGTATCTTCGTCGGAGCAAGTCCGCTACCGCAGGGTACGCCTGAGTTGTGGTGATCACGTCCTCTCCGAAGCGGACAACTGGTATGTTCCTAGCCGTCTGACGCCTGACATGAATAAGACACTCGACACGACCGACACCTCGTTCGGACGAGTCGTGCGGCCGCTCCATTTTCACCGGCATACGCTGTCGGCAAAACTTCTTTATTCTCCGTTGCCAAAAAATTGGGAAATGGACGCTCCGATGATGGAGCAACATGATGCGGCGCTCGCGATACCGCATGCTGTTTTGGAGCACCGCGCTGTGCTCACCCTGCCAAACGGGACGCCCTTCAGCGAAGTGGTCGAGACCTATACATCGGAGGTTCTTGACTTCCATCGGCAATGAAGTGCGAACCGATAGGCATTCGGCCGCCGTTTCACTGAATGTCGGCAGACGCAGGCACCGCTTCGGCGGACGACGGCTTTCCGCGGCCAAACCATGTCGCGTAGGCCGTCGGCAGAAATACCAACGTTAGAATGGTCGCGACGAGCAGGCCGCCCATGATCGCAAAAGCCATCGGCCCCCAGAAGACGGTCGGCGCGATCGGGATCATTCCAAGCACTGTCGATACAGCCGTCAACATAATGGGCCTGAAGCGCAGGCTGCTTGCGTCAATGGCTGCCTGCACCACGTCCTTGCCTTGCGCACGCTCGCTTTCAATTTGACCAATCAAGATCACCGCATTCTTGATGATCATGCCGAGCAGCGCGAGGATGCCGAGGATCGCGACAAAGCCGAGCGGGCGTCCCGAGAGGAGGAGCGCCGCAACGACACCGATCAATCCGAGCGGAGCGACGCTCAATACAAGGCAGAGTCGCTGAAAGCTCCGCAGCTCAAACATAAGTACCGTCAGCATAATGAGCAGCATGAGCGGAATAACCGCGACGACGGATGCCTGCGACTTCTGACTTTCTTCGACGGTTCCGCCGACGGTAATGGCGTAGTCCGAAGGCAATGTCTTTCTCAACTCCTCCACGCCGGGTGAAAGCTGATTGACGACGGTCTCCGGCAATGCCCCCGCCTTGACGTTTGCTTGAACGGTAAGCGTCGGCACGCGATCGCGGCGCCATACGACCGGGTAATCCTGCGCGTACTCGAACGTCGCGAACTGACTGAGCGGCGCCGTCCGGCCATTGGCGAGCGGCACCTGCAGATTGCGCAAAGTCGTGAGCGACACGCGCTGCTCGTCGGTCGCCCGGGCAACCACATTTACGAGATAGATATCGTCGCGCACTTGAGTAACGGTGTTGCCCGAGACAACCGTATTCAAAACCGAAGCGAGCGCGCCGGAACTCAGGCCCAGAAGTCGTGCCTCATCCTGATTGATCGTGATGCGCACCTCGCGCACCGGCTCGATCCAATCGAAGTTGACCTTTTCGGTCAGAGGATCGGCGGAAAGCACTTGCGCAAGTTTAAAAGCAATTTCGCGGATTTTCCCGATCTCTGGTCCGCTCACGCGATATTGGATTGGCCAACCGACGGGCGGGCCGAGTTCCAGCGGGGAAATGCGGCTGACGAGACTCGGGAAGTCGTTCGCAAGAAGCTTTTCAAGTTTTGCTTGCAGTCGCTTCCGCGCCTTTATGTCCTTCGCCACAACAACCGCTTGAGAGAAGAAGTCGTTCGGAAGCTGGACATCGAGCGGCAAATAGAACCGTATGGCGCCTCGCCCGACATACGTGCTCCAGCGAAGAACGTCTTCGTCGCCCTTCAGCGCTTCATCAAATCTCTTGGCGACATCCTCGCTTGCGTAGATAGACGCATTTTGGGGCAACCTCAGATCAACAAGAAGCTCGGGGCGATCGGAAGCGGGGAAGAACTGACTTGGAATCAGCGGCAATGCCAGAAGCGATGCCACGAACAACGCGACCGTCAGCAGAATGGTCGCCCATTTCATTTTGATGGCTTTGCTCAGGAAGCTGCGGTAGGCGGTCAATATCTTGCTTGGCTCGCCCGAGCCGGTTGCGGCCGGCCGCTTCAGAATGGCCACCGCGAGAAGCGGCGCAAAAACGACCGCGACGAACCAGGACACGATCAACGCGATCGCGACGACGGCAAAGAGCGAGAAGGTGTATTCGCCAGCCGAGCTTTGTGCAAAGCCGACAGGAACGAAGCCGGCAATCGTCACCAGCGTACCAGCGAGCATCGAGAAGGCGTAGGTTCGGAATGCGAACGTCGCCGCTTCCATCTTGTCGTCGCCATGCGACAGGCGGTTGAGAGTCGCATCCGTCGTGGTCATCGCATCGTCTACGAGCAGTGCGAGGGCGATGATCAGCGCGCCAAGCGAGATGCGCTGCATATCGATATGCACCAGATCCATGACCGAGAAGACGATCGCCAGCGTCAGCGGTATGGAGAGTGCAATGACCAAGCCCGGGCGAACTCCAAGGCTTATGAAGCTCACCGCCAGGATGATAGCGATCGCCTGCCAGAGCGATGTCATGAATTCGCCGATGGCGCTTTTCACCGTGACGGCCTGATCGGCTACCAGAATCGGCTCAATGCCGATGGGGAGATCGGCGGTCACTGCCGTCATGACTTTTTTGATATTGTCTCCGAGTTCCAGGATATCGCCGCCGTCACGCATTGAGACAGCGAGGCCGATGGCCGGCTTGCCATTGACGCGGAAGAGCGGTTGCGGCGGGTCGGCATAGCCTCTGTGTACCTGAGCAATATCGCTCAGGCGCAACATACGTCCGCCCACGGCAAAATTGACATTCATCAGATCCTGCTCGGACCTGAATGCGCCGGAAACCCGAAGCGAGAGCTTTTCATCGCCGGTCTGGATCGTTCCTCCGGGGCGGACAATGTTCTGGGCCTGCAATGCTCCAATAAGAGCAGAGCGGTCGACGCCCAGATTGGCGAGTTCCTTCATTGAAAACTCGACGAAGATCCGTTCGTCCTGTGCGCCGAGTATGTCGATCTTCGAAACGTCTTTGACATGCAGGAGTTTTGAACGAACGTCCTCGACGTAGTCGCGCAGTTCGCGTCCGCTAAAGCCATCGGCCGTGAACCCGTAGATGATGCCGAACGTATCGCCAAACTTGTCGTCGAAGGCTGGGCCAATCACGCCATCGGGCAATGTGTGGCGCATGTCGCCGACAATTTCGCGGACGTGCCGCCAGGTATCGGCGACCTGGCGTGCATTGGTGTCGCCGGTAAGATTGATGAATACCGTTGTGACGCCTGCGCTCGTGAAACTGCGCAAATAGTCGAGATGCGGCGTCTCTTGCAGAGTCCGCTCAATTCTCTCCGTGACCTGCTTTACGGTGTCATCGATCGTTGCGCCGGGCCATGCGGCCTTGACTATCATTGTTTTGATAATGAAAGCCGGGTCCTCGTTTCGCCCCAACCGGAAGTACGACATGACCCCGGCCAGAACGGCGACGATCATCAAGTACACGACAAGCGAGCGATGCTTCAGCGCCCATTCCGAGAGATTGACCCGCATCAACGTGCCCCGAGAATGCGAATTTTCTGGCCGGGATGCAGAGCTTGCACGCCTGCCGTGACAATGACCTCGCCGGAATCGAGCCCCTCCGCAATGGCAACCGTCGCAGGGTCGAAGCGTGCGACCTCGACGTTGCGCAACGAGACGGTATCGGTGCTTTGATCTACCACCCAGACCGACGGACGATCGTTTGTTCTGGTCAGGCTGGATGCCGGAATTTCGATGACAGGATCGGCGCTCGATTTCAGCGTTCCGGTCACCGTGCCACCAAGCCTCATCGCTTCGGGCGGATCGGTGAGACCGACTTTCACCTGAAACGTCCGCGTCGTCGGATCGGCTTGCGGCGCCACCTCACGCACGCGCCCGTTCGCGGTGACCTTCGGATCATCCGTCAAATGGACGAGAATTTCCGACCCGCTCTCGGCGGTTCGAAGTGCCTGGGCGGGGACGTCAAAAACGGCATCGCGGCCGTCGTGCCGGGCCAGGCGAACGATCATCTGCCCGGCCTGAACGACCTCGTGGGGCTCAGCCCCTACCGCTGTGACGACGCCCGGGGCGTCGGCCTTGAGCTCGGTGAAGCCGACGAGATCATGCGCCGACTCCAGTTGCGCCTCCGCGGCGTCGACTTGAGCTCTTGCCGTTTGGCGGGATTTTTCGGCCTGATCGTAGTTGGCGCGTGTCGTCCAGCCTTGCGAGAGTAGTTTCGCTTGGCGTTCATAGCGGTTGCTCGCTTCGACCAGTTGCGCCTGCGCGGCGGCAAGACTGGCTTGGGCGGAGCGCAACGCATTCATTTCGTTTTGCGGTTCAAGACGCGCGATGATCTGCCCAGGCTGAACACGGTCGCCAACGCCCACAGTTCGTTCGAACATGCGACCGGCGATACGAAAACCTAGAGATGCTTCATCGGCCGATTCAATGCGGCCGGTCAGAACGAGCGGAATACCAGTTTCCCGTTTCTCGACCGTGACGGTGCGAACGGGGCGGACCTGAGGTTCTTTGCTTTCCTGTTGTTCGTTGCAGGCTGAAAGCATCAGCGTGGGCAACGCGGCCAACACGCAAAATCGAAACATGCGCGGCATAAAGCCGGAAGTGGCGGGGAGGACGACCATGAGCTAGCACCCATCTATTCAAGGACCACACCCCCCAAACACCTAGTGCTTTTGCGCCAACCTCTTCCCAGGGAGATTGCCTCTGTGAAACTGCCGCTACGTGATGAGGACCTATCCTTGTCTTGCCGCCGTGATGCTCGATTTCGTATTTCTATATAATCAGAAAAGGAAAGTGGATGTCTCTTGAATAATGATGACTAATGACCTGTAGCGAGGATCACGGTCAGTACCAGCGTAACGACCAATAACGAGACACCGCCCGCCTGCCATTGACCCAAGGTGACTTCGGCGCGTTCAAAAAAAGAAGTGCAGGTGCTCGTCACACGGCGGATAAAGTTCGCTTCGGCGGTGACATCGATTTCCCGAGGTTGGCGCCCGTGGCGCAACCACAGAACGACCAAAGCGACGCCGACCAAAATTGGCCAGATCGTAGACCAAGTATCTGCGAGCGAAGAGGCTTCAAACAAGGGTCTCGCATACAGTGGCAGAAGTAAAAGCCACGGTATCGCGATCGCGAAAAAAGCGGCCGCCAGCCATGGCGTCAGCAAACGCAGAGATATTTGGGTTGCTTTTTGATCGGGCGGCGCATCGCTAAGGCGCTTCATAAAAAAGAGCATCAAGAGGGTGGTACCTGCGGACGAGAGCGCTGCAAAAACTGCAAATGTCCCTTCCCCGATAAATGGCTTGACCGCTTCCTTTGCCAGATAGCCGCCGGTCAACGGCAAGCCCGCAAGCCCCAAAGCAATAATGACCGCCGGTACGAAGACCAGCCATTCATCGCGTTTTCCGGAGACGCCGATTCCTGTCGCTAAAAACAGGCCGCCTTTCACCAGGGCGTGGTGTGCGGCGTAGAACGCGGCCGCTACTGCTACCCCGGCATTCGCCGTCGCCAGACCTGTGCCGATCAACGTGGCAATGACGCCCATCTGGCTTACGCTCGAATACGCAAGGACGGATTTTGGATTGGCTCGATTGATGCCGACTGCAACGCCATAGAATGTCGAGACGATACCCACCGTTGCCAGAACGGCGCCGATGTTCGCTGATCCGCCGTCAAACGGCATGAAGCGAATAAGCCCGATCACCCCGGCATTAACGGCGGCACCGCTCAGGACGGCGGCCGCTGGTATAGGCGCGGCCGTATAAGCCAGCGGCATCCAGAGGTGCAACGGCACGAGGCCAATCTTCAGGCTGAACCCGAGGACGAGAAATGCGATCGTTAGGTCGCGCCACGGAGACGTCGATAGCCCTGCAACGGCATCGCGGATCAGAAGGCTGTTGCCCGGAGCGACGGTCGCCAGCAACACGAGGCCGATCAAAATGCTGGATTCACCCACCAGCGCAAACCCGACATACGTCACGCTCGCCCGACGCGCGTCCGGCGTCAACGTATGTATGATCAGGCCATAAGCGCCAATCGTTCCGACTGCGAGAAACAAGTAGAAGCTTGCAAGGTCGGCCGATAGGAAGATGCCGAAGTTGCCGAACATCGCCGTCAACCACCAAGCGCTGAAGTTTCCTGCATTCGGCGCGCCGCGCATTTCGGCGACGGCATAAAGGGCGGCACATATCCAAAGCATCGCCGTGGCGGCGAGCAGCATGGTGCCTGCCACATCGAGCGCGAGTACGGCATGAAAAAAATGGGCGGTATGGGTGACGGACGTATCGCGTGCGGCCAGCAGGGCCGCCGCCAGCGTCGGGATCGGCGCCACTACCGTGAGCCTCGGCATTCGCGCCCGTGCTGACGGAAAGAGGCACAGCAGAAGGAGAGCGCCCGGCATTGTCAGCGCGAGTGGAAGCCATAGCGTTGTGTCAGTCATGGGGAAGCGCCTCCGAGCAGATGAGGCAGGCCAATTTGTAGAAGCTCCAACGGCCGCAATGGTAGAAATCCCAGAAGCATGGCGCAAACCGCGAGCGAGAGTGGAACGGCTTCCTGCCAGCGGCTGATTACGACTGCGGGCGTCAACGGCTCGGGGGCAGGGGTGAGCATGTGTGTCACGACGCGGATCACATAGGCGCCGGCGATAAGGCCTCCGATGACCACCGTCACGGCCCACCACCACTGGCCTTCTTCGACGCTTGCCGTGAGCATCAGCCACTTGGCCACAAAGCCGCCACTCGGTGGCACACCCATCAAGGATATTCCGGATATCGCGAACGCCAGAACCGTCAGCGGCAACGCCCGCGCAATACCGCCAAGTTCGCCGATGCGGTCATGTCCCAAAGTTTGTGCGATCAATCCCGCCGCCATGAACATCGCGGCCTTGGCAAAGGCATGCGATATGAGCTGAACCCA
>DATLJG010000256.1:0-4058 GCA_035538995.1 Hyphomicrobium sp.
TAACGCGAGGTTCCGCCATTGAGATCGACAACGACACCGGGCGTATAATGCAAAGCCTGCGACAGGGTCTGCGCCCCCTGATCCGCGATCTGATCCGACGTGACGACTGATATCGATTGCGGGATTTCGAGCAGCGGCGCGCCGGTCTTGGTGCCGGTGGCCGATGTCTTGGCGACGTAGCCTTCGATATGCGACGTCGGAGTCTCGACGGCGGTTACTACGGTATCCTCGCCCGAGCCGCTCGGCTCGCCGGAACTCACCGGAGCCTTCGCTGGGGCGGGATCTTTTTTCTTCGCAACAACCTTTTTCTTTTTCGGCTTGGGCTTCTCGGCGACCGTCGTCACTTCGACGGCCGGCAGCTCATTCGCTTCCGTCGCTGCTGCGGGTTTTGCAGGCTGATCCGGATTGGCTGCTTCTTGCGCCGAGACCGAGCCGGAAAATGCCAGACTCGTTCCCGTTGCAATCAAAGCGGCGCGAAAAGCCGTATGCCAAGCCATCATTCTCCCCCCATTGCCTCTGACGCTGCGGTCGCTTTCTGCCGCGCAGCCTGAGGCTTTGGGTCCGTTGATGGAGAGCTATACCTTTTGAGTCAACATTAGGGGGTTGATCTGCGCAGCGCCGTGACCTGACGGCCACAGACAATGCCGTCGCTGACTGCGTCCGAGAGATGTTCAGTAAACCGGTGTCGGCGATATTTTCCCGCCTCGGCGCAACATTGGCGAACACGACGGCGTTGTGCGCCTACGAGCGCTTGGATCAAAAGCGCAAAACACGAAGGACGCGACCATGATCAAGTTTGTCCTTGTAAGTTCGGCCGCCTTGGCGTTCGCCATCGCCACACCGGCCCTGGCGGATCAGAGCCGCCACTATCAAGACGGAAGCAGCACGTTCGACAGCATCGATCCGACAAGAACCGATCCGGGTAGCGCGCGTGACCGCTATTATGCGCCCGCTCCAGAGAGGAGGTATCGGGGTTCGAACGGAGCGAGCACGGGAGAGCGCGGGACGTTCGATTCCGGTCCCAATGATCCGCATCCGCCCTATACGCCGCAACGCGAGGGCGGGCGTTATAAGTAAAAAAAACCGGCGGATGATCGGTGGTGATCATCCGCCGGCAGATGCGTTAATCGAAATCGAAAAGGCGTTTAATTCGCACGCCTCAGCTTCGCGGCGCAGTCCGCAAGGACGCCGCTCACCTCCGCAGCCGGAACGGGTCTGCTGAAGTAGAAGCCTTGCAGCTCGCTGCAGCCCGCCGCTACGACGGTCTCAGCCTGATCGAGCGTTTCGATCCCCTCCGCGACCGTGCTGATCTGCATTTGCCGTCCCAATCCGGCGACCGCCTGGATAATCGCCGTGCAATCCTTCCGTTGTCCCATCTCGAGATCGCGCACGAAGCTGCGGTCGATCTTGATCTTGTCGAATGGGAAGCTGCGCAAGTAGCTCAGCGAGGCGTAGGCCGTGCCGAAATCGTCGAGCGAGATCCGCACGCCGAGGGAGCGAAGATTGTGCAAAATCGCTCGTGTATTGACTTCATCGCGGAGCAGCACGCCTTCGGTGATTTCCAACTCCAGACGTTGAGGCGCCAGCCCCGAGCGTGCGAGCGCGTTGGCGACGGTCTGGTAGAGGTTGCCGCGTTCGAACTGGATCGGCGATAGATTGACCGATACCCTGATCGTTTCGGGCCAGCGGGTCGCCTCGATGCAGGCGCGGTGCAACGCCCACTCACCGATTTCCACGATCAGCCCGGTCTCCTCGGCAATCGGAATGAAATCCGTGGGCGGAATGAGTCCACGCACCGGATGATGCCATCGCAACAGGGCTTCGAACGCGACGACTTCCCTGCCCGTCATGTCAACGAGCGGTTGATAGTGCAGATCGAGCTGGTTTTGGTCGACGGCGCCGCGCAGATCGGCCTGCAACTCGTAACGTGAATTGGCGCCGTCCGCGAAGGACGGATCGTACAGCGTGGCATTTCCCTTGCCATTCGCTTTCGCGGTGTAAAGCGCGAGATCGGCGGCCTTGAGAAGCTCTTCGGCCGTGCGGCCCTGAAGGGGAGCAAACGCGATGCCGATGCTGGCGGCGGACGTGACTTGCTGCCCGCCGACGATGTGCGGCCCGGCAATCGCTTTCAAGAGACGCTGCGCCATCCGAACGGCATCGACTTTTTTCGCGCCTTTTGTCGGCACTTGCAGAACCGCAAATTCGTCGCCGCCGAGACGCGCGACGATATCGCTTTTGCGAACGGCGCGCCGCAGCTTCCTTGCGACGCTCCTCAGGAGCGCGTCGCCCACCGGATGCCCGAGTGTATCGTTGACGGTTTTGAAGCCATCGAGATCGATCCAGTGAAGCACGAGATCGTGGCCTGGCTTGAGGTTTTCGAGCGCGTCATTGAGCGCTTCATGGAATTGCAGGCGGTTGGCGATTTCGGTCAGCGGATCGTGACGCGCCAGCCAATGGATTTTCTGCTCGGCCTGACGGCGTTCGGTAATGTCTTCCTGGATATCGACCCAGCCGCCGCCCTCAAGCGGCTTATTGGTAACAAGGACGATCCGGCCGCTTTTCAGGTGCTGGGTATGGGTGAACGTCTCGCCGCGCTGCATTGCAGCGACGTGCTGATCGATCCACGCTTTCTGTTTTTTCCATTCCGTCGCGTTGTCGAGGCCAGTTTCGCGTTTGACGTGGTTGCGCACCAAACTGGCCAGCGACGTCCCCGGCTTCGTCAGGCGTTCGGGGAGTTCATAAAGCTCTTGATAGGTTTGGTTGCAGACAATGAGACGCTGATTGGCATCGAACATGGAAAGTCCGCGCGCCATATTATTGAGAGCGAGTTCCAGGCATTTATTGAGCTGAGCCAGCCGTTCCCCGTCATCGGGATGTGCGGCGTGAAAAGGAAGCGCCGCAGCCGATATCCGCGCACGAGCCGATTTAGATTGGTCTTTCTGAAGTCCACGATCAGCCGTTTTCTTCACACGCCCGCGCGTCGGTCGTTGATTTGTTTTTTTTGTTGCGACCTCAGACATTCCATGCCCCGTTAGACTAAAGTTGAACAGGACAAATAAATCGAAATACGTAAGCCAGTGATTAAAAGCCGATATTTATCGCCAATTTCTTTTAATTATTAAATATCTACAAATTTTATGCGTATTCAATACCCTACAAAACCCGACGGCGGGTTATTGAAATATAAAGCCCGGGCAATCCCGGCGTTCCATTTCCGCCCGCTTTCGCGGCTCTGGAGAGGGAGAGAAAACGCGCAGCCCGCCTTGGCTCGACCGCCGCTTGCTCCGTCAAATCCGCTTAACCCGTTGTTGACCACCTGCCGCGTGGTAACATCTGCACTGGTATTTTCCTGAATCGGGCCGGGTTTCAAGTGGCCGCGCGAGGCAATCCGTGAGGACAATCATTCGCGTTTTACAGCGTGTGGCGATCCTTGCGCTCGGCGTTTTCAGCATTTGGCTGGTCGTGGATGTCTTCAAGTTCGCCGATCACCGGGTGCCCACCCTCCTGGCCCTCAGTCTGACTTACGCCCTGGCGGCCTACATCATCCTGCCGCGCGCGGTCCGCATGGGGCTTAGAATTCTCCGGCGCAACCACGTACCGCGCTTCACCGTCACCGGCGACGGACTTCCCGGCGACCCGGTCAACATCGCGCTCGTCGGAACGTTCGAGCATCTGCGGTCAGCCTTCGCCACGGCCGGATGGGTTCAAGCGGACCGGCTGAACCTCGCCAGTTCGTGGCGCATGGCGCGGGCCTTTGTCCTGAACAGGCCTTACCCGACCGCGCCGTTCAGCACGCTCTACCTGTTCGGGCGCGGCCAGGACATCGGTTTTCAAAAGGCGATCGGCGACAGTCCGCGCAAGCGCCATCATGTTCGCTTCTGGGCGCAAGACCCGGCAATTGCGCGAGCCAATCCCAACAGCCGTGATTTGTGGGCCGACAGCGCCCGCCCCGCCGACACGGAACTTGCCCTGTGGGTCGGCGCCGGCACGCGCGACACCGGGTTCTCGCTCACGTGGCTCACCTTCCAGCTGACGCACGCCACGGACGCCGACACCAA
>DATLJG010000257.1:0-17699 GCA_035538995.1 Hyphomicrobium sp.
GTTTCGAATTGCGGATTTTTTCTCAGTTGATCCAAGTATGCGACCAACGACCAAATTTCATCATCTCGCTTCTGCGTCGGCCAAGCCGGCATCGCGGACATTTTTATGCCGTGCTTGATGATCCAGTGAAGCTGGGCCGGAGAAAATTCTCTCGCAAGCGTACTAATATTTGGCGGCTTCGGCAACATATCCTGAGCAACAAGATCCGCAGCGCGTCCGCGCGAAGCGTGACATGGCGCACAACGCAGGTCCGCGTAGCTTTTCCCCTTTGCGATCAGCGCCGGATCATCAAGTGAAGGCGGCGGTGCAGCCGTCGCATGTGCCTTCGCCGAATTGCGCATGGTGAAATGCAGGAACCAGGCAAAGAGTTCGTTATGTTTTTTTGTTGCAGCAACGTCATAGATACCGAGCCAAGCCACGACGATCGCCCCAACCACGAAAATTATACCTGCTGCCAAAATCGCAGCTGCGGCCGATACGAGAGCGCTGAAAGGCCGGCGCCGGCAAACGCCTATCGTTGATCGGAGGACGACCTTGGCCGGTAACAGATATTTATCGATCATGTACCGGCTCCTCGTTTCGTCACCTACCCCTCAAAGAATCCCGACGATCAAACGTGCTTTCCGCACGCGAATTGTTCATGCCATCCGCACGCCACGAGGCGTCAGTTCCCTGGAAATGCGATTGTCGTAATGAGAGCGTTTTCGGCTTGTCGCGAATCGAGACGAGTATGCTGAACCACGATCGGTACGTCAGACGTAATGACGCTCGCATAATCCGTTCCACGAGGCACAGGCGCGGGCTCGGCAAGATCATTGAAGCGAACGTGCCGTGTCCGCCTCGGTGGAACGACGATGACGTATGGTCCGACCGGATCCCTGTCGGAAAAATATATCGTGATGTGAACTTCGGCGGGGCCATCCGTGGTGTTTAGCAAGCACGCCGTTTCGTGGCTGGTCATTTCGGGTTCGGGGCCATTGCCAAATGTAGGGATGTAGCCTTCGGCGATTGCCCATTCCGTCCGGCCAATGGCTATCGTCATGTTCGGCTCCTTTCCGGCATTCTCATGCTGCGCCATCCAACTCGGATTGTCGCGCCATGAGCTCTGCTATGTGCAAGGTGGCGCGACTCGTCGCCTGTTCGATCTGTTCGCGGCAACTGAAACCATTTGCGAGTACAAGTGTGTTCGCCGCCGCGGTGCGTACCCTCGGAAGCATAACCCGCTCGGCCGCCTTCATCGAAAGATCGTATTTATCGCGTTCGAAGCCAAACGAGCCCGCCATTCCACAGCATCCAGACGGCATGATCTGATAATCGAGCCCAAGCCTGTCGAGAACACGCCGTTCGGCCGTGTCCTTCATGATGCTATGGTGATGACAATGAATTTGGACGATCGCGGTGCGCTTAACCGGCTTAAACGCAAACTTGCTCGCATGTTCGTCAATGAATTCGCTGAAAAGAAGCGTCTGGCGGGAAAGGCGGCGCGCCAGCGCCTTCTCCGGAAAGAGGTTGATCAGTTCGTCGCGAAATGTCGCCGTGCAGGCGGGTTCCAGCCCCACCATGACCGTGCCGCTCTCGATTTCCGATTTGAGTTGATCGAGGATTCGCTCAAGCAACGCCTTAGCGGTATCTAACATTCCCCAGTCGAATAGCGGCCGGCCGCAACAAATGGGTTGTTCTGGAATGATGACGCGATAGCCGGCTTGCTCCAGCACACGCGTCGCGGCAATTGCCGTTCGGGGTCGAAAATAATTATTGAAAGTATCGACGAAGAGAATAACGGGCTTACCGCTTTGATGAGCAGTACGGTTACGATGCCATTTCCAAAATGGCTCGACTGCAAAGGCCGGCACGCGTCGCTGCTGCGCGATGCCGCCTGCGAACTTGACCACTGATGCGAGCCCAGCCGTCTGCGTAAAAGTGTTGGCCACGCGCGGCATGTGACTGGCGATATGCGCCCACCGATGAATAAGTCCCATCGAGTAGGCTGCCCGAGGCCTCAAACGCCCTTCGTAGTAGTGCGAACGAAATTCGGCTTTGTACGTCGCCATATCGACATTGACCGGACAGTCGCCTTTGCATCCCTTGCAGGCGAGACAAAGATTGAGTGCCTCCTCGACAGCGTCGTTGCGCCAGGCCTTTTCGATCGCGCCGCCGTGCAGCATCTCGAACAGCAGGCGCGCACGTCCCCGGGTGACGTGCATTTCTTCACTCGTCGCCATGTAGCTCGGACACATGACATTGTCGTGCGGATCGGCTGACCGGCATTTTCCGACGCCGACACAGCGAATTCCAGCGCGTGCGAAGTTGCCTTCATCATCAGGAAACTTGAAGTGCGTCTCGATTTTGGGAGGAACATAGTCGGGCCCAAGGCGCAAGCTGGAGGCAATCGGAAACGGATCGACGATCTTACCCGGGTTCATCATGCCGTCCGGATCCCAGATCGACTTGAACTCGCGAAAGGCATCGATCAACTCTGGGCCGAACATGTGCGGCAGAAGCTCAGCTTTCGATTGCCCGTCGCCATGCTCACCCGAAATTGATCCGCCATGTTCGACAACAAGGTCAGCCGCTTCATCAAGAAATCGGCGCATCTTGACGAGGCCATTGATTGTTCGCAGGCCAAAGTTGATCCGGCAATGGACGCAGCCGTCACCAAAATGCCCATAGAGTGTCGAGTCATACCCATAGTCTCGAAACAGTGCCTTAAGCCCGCGCAGATAACCGCCCAACCGCTCCGGCGATACGGCTGAATCTTCCCATCCTTCCCAAGCATCCGGGTGATGCGGCACGAATGCTGTACTTCCAAGCCCGGCTTCTCGCGCTTTCCAAATACGCGCTTGCTCTACCGCATCGGTGCTGACCTTGATATTCGGCTTATCGGGCCTTCCGTGAAATGCACTCTTGAGCGCATTTGCCTTGTCGGCTGCCTCTTGCTCGGTGTCTCCGCCGAACTCCGCTATCAACCAGCCTTTGCCATCGGGAAGAACCTCGACGCTCGACATGTCGCGATGCTTGGCTTTCATGAACTCGATGAGCTTGTCGTCCATCGCCTCGAGTCCAATCGGGCCGTGACTTCGCACAAATGCCGCCGCGTCGGCCGCTTTGAAAATATCGTCGAAGCCCAGGACTGCGAGCGCCCGCACAGGTGGGCTATGAACGAGATCGAGCGTCGCTTCTAGCACCGTGACGCAGGTGCCTTCGGAACCGACGAGCGCCTTTGCAACATTGAAACCGTTTTCGGGGAGCAGTTCATCAAGATTGTAGCCCGAAACTCGGCGAGGAATATTAGGATAACGTTCGCGGATCAGCCGCACATAGCGATCCCGCAATTCAACAAGTCGGCGATAGATTTCGCCGCGCTTTCCTCCGGAAGCGATGATCGACCGCAGTTCAGTGTCCGGCGTCACCCCGACTGTGAGCTGGAGGCCCCGATATGTAACGACTTTCAGAGATCTGACGTTATCTGCCGTGCGCCCTGCCATGACCGAATGCACGCCACACGAGTTGTTGCCAACCATGCCGCCAAGGGTGTTGTGGTCATGTGTCGACGGATCCGGACCAAACGTCAGGTGATACTTCTCGGCAGCATTGCGCAGGATGTCCAATACGCAGCCCGGTTCGACGCGAGCGAACTTGCGGGCCGGATCGAGTTCAAGAATACGATCGAGATACTTGGAAAAATCGACAAGAACGGCGGCGTTGCAGGATTGACCGCAGAGGCTTGTGCCACCCCCGCGCGATAGAAACGGAACATGATATTGACGGCAAAGTGCCAGCGTCTCAATGACGTCTTCAATGCGCTTCGGAATGACAACGCCAATAGGCACCTGACGATAATTAGAGGCGTCGGTACAATAAAGAGCCCGGCTTGGATTATCAAAGCGAACCTCTGAGCTTGTGCGTGACCTCAGAGACATCGCCAGCTGTTCAGCACTTTCTTCGGAAACGATATCGGTCCAGAGACGAGGCAATTGGGTTCGCTGATCCGCGCTGGATCTTGGGCTATTCTCCGATGGTTGCCGCGACGTGTGGACCTGGGGCATGGGCACATCCAATCAAACGCTATACTTGCTGACGTCGGCCATCTTGAGCTCCAATCCAATGCCCGGCCTGTTGCGATCGGCACTGATCACTCCGGAATGCGGACTGGGCGCACCATCGAACATGAGATGTTCAATGCGCGCATGATCGTGAAACCATTCCTGATGTCGAAGCTGGCGAAGGCTCAGAGCGGCATGCAAATGCAACGCCGGCGCGCAATGCAGGGACAGTGGCATGCAGCGCGCAACGCAGAGGGCGTCAGCCTGCATTAGTCCAGTGAACCCAAGACAGCGCGTGGCATCCGCTTGAAGTACATCAACTGCTCCGGCGTCGAGCATGCGCCGAAAATAGAACGAGTCGAATCCATACTCGCCCGCGGCGATGTCGATGCCTGCGGGTGCGCGATCGCGCACAAGTCGTAGCCCCTCAAGATCGTCGCTGGAAACTGGCTCCTCGAACCATTCCACACCCATTTCCGCGAAATCGCTTGCAAGTTGAAGAGCCTGTTTGCGGCTGTAAGCGCCGTTGGCGTCGACAAATAGGCCAACTTTCCCGATGCAGTGTCGCGCAGCCCCGACGCGGCGGGGATCCTGTTCGGGCTCCGAGCCAATTTTCATTTTTACCCAT
Source organism: Hyphomicrobium sp. (assembly GCA_035538995.1). GTDB lineage: Bacteria > Pseudomonadota > Alphaproteobacteria > Rhizobiales > Hyphomicrobiaceae > Hyphomicrobium_B. Next base: position 4,672 of record DATLJG010000257.1, read on the forward strand.
CGGAAACCTTGGCTTGCCCAGTTTCCGAACTGGTCCTTCAAACGCTCGAGCGAATAGCTCGTAAACCCGCCGCTGCCATAGAGAGGAACGTCTTCTCGCGCTGCTCCCAGAAGCATGCACAGCGGTTTGCCGAGTAATTTCGCCTTGAGATCCCACAATGCAGTATCGACCGCTGAGATTGCCGTTGCCACAAGTCCCGCTCTTCCGAAATTTCTGATACGTCGCAGCATCGCTTGGTGAATTCCTGGAATAGCAAAAGCATCCAATCCCATGATGAGCGGCCCAAGTGCATCGCGGACAACAGCCGCAACAGATTGATCGGTGAAGCTGTAGCCGATACCTGACTTTCCGCCCGCCAGGACTTGAGCCACGACGATGGTCGTGCTGTCCCACGCATAAGTACCATCGGCCTCGGGAGCGTCGCTAGGGATCGTGTATGCGTTGGCCCGAACCTCGCTTATACGAACGGTATCTGCCATCGCATTCATATGATCTCGCGCACCGTATCCGACGCAACCGTGAGTGCTATCTTGCCCGCACGAGGCGTACCTCGCGCCAATGCCTCGGCGAAATGCGCAGCCTGTTTAACCGTCACCTTTGGTGGCATTGGTGGCTCGTGAGGATCGACCACGGCCTCGATGAGTACGGGCCCTTCCTGCGCCAACGCTTCGCGCAACCTCTGTTCACACTGCGAAGGATCATCAATGGTGAACCCGATGGCGCCGCAGGCGCGCGCGACGCCCGGGAAGTCGATTGGCTGCAACTCGCAGCCATATTCGGGATTGCCGAGAAATACGATCTGCTCCCACTTGATCTGGCCGAGCGCATTGTTCTTGATGACAATGATCTTGATATTCAGTTTGTACTTCACACAGGTCGCGAGCTCGCCCATCAGCATGGTCAGCCCACCATCGCCAACGAAAGCAATGACTTGCCGTTCCGGATAGGCGACCGCCGCGGCCATCGCATAGGGCAAACCGCATGCCATTGTTGCGAGGTTTCCTGAACACGAGAACAGTTGTCCTTCGCGGATCATCAGATGCCGGGCGATCCAGGTCGTTATGGTGCCGCTGTCCGTGGCGACGATCGCATCGTCAGCTATAAGTTTATTCAGCTCATGAGCAACGACTTGCGGCTTCATCGGCTTTTCTGACCGCGTTCCGCGTTCTTCCAGAAGTTCGCGCCACTCTTTCATGGCGGACTGCGCAGTCCTCAAAAAGTCTGCGTCCCTGTTTTCGTGGATACTCGGCAACAATGCCCGGAGAACTTTCGCCGTATCGCCCACAAGTCCCACATCCACGGGATAGCGCAGGCCGATGCGCTTAGGATCCAATTCGATCTGGACGCAGCGAACGGAACCCGGCTTCGGATAAAACTCGATATAGGGAAAAGAACTGCCCGCGATCAAAAGCGTGTCGCAGCCTTCGAGCGCTTCTTGTGCCGGTTTGGTCCCCAAGAGACCGACCCCGCCGACGCAATGCGGATGTTCGTCTGGAAAGGAGGCCTTGCCGAGCAGCGGCTTTGCCACCACTGCGTTCAAGCGTTGTGCGATCTCTGCGAGTTCAAGACCGGCTCCTATCGCACCACGGCCAGCCAAAATGCAGATCTTCTTGCCGGCATTGAGAATCTCCACAGCTTCACGCAAAAGTGAATCGGACGGCATGTGCCCGCCTTCACTCATTTCGTCCGAGGCATGATGGGGAACGTTGCGTTCGGAACGGATGTCCTTGCTGACCTTTTCAGACTGAACATCAACCGGCATCGTCACATGAGCCACGCCGCGGTACGCGAGTGCAGTACGGCAAGCGAGATCGACGACGTTTTCGGTGTGGGCCGGTCCCATGACACGCGAATTGTAGACGGCGACGTCCATGAACAGTTTGTCGAGTTCCACGTCTTGCTGGGTGTGTGTGTGGAGCAGGTCATGGAACTGCAAACCCGTAATGGCCAGCACCGGAGAACCATCGAGCTTCGCGTCATAGAGGCCATTGAGAAGATGAATTCCGCCGGGGCCTGACGTAGCGAGACAGCAACCGAGGCGGCCAGTCCATTTGGCATGTGCGCAGGCCATGAAGGCTGCGGTTTCCTCATGCCGTACTTGAAAAAAACGAATGCGATCCTGGCGCTGACGCAACGCCTCCATGATGCCGTTGATGCCGTCACCAGGCAGGCCATAAACCGTATCTACTCCCCACGCGAGAATGGTTTCGACGAGAACGTCGGCAGCGGTAAGGGACATTGAGCCATCCGGGGATATTTATGAAAACAGGGATCTACATTGAGCGATCAATGCACCTGATATGCTAACCGGCGAACGAACAGCTGGTTCCGCAAAGCACGGCAACCTACACGCTACGGATTGGTAATCTTTGCGAGCGTGAACTGCTGTATTCGGGGCAAATTCGTCCCGCGCAAATACGCTTCGCGAAATGACCCTCGTGGTTCCATTACTTGAGCCGGTGTCCTGACCGCTGCTCCGCCGGCTTATCGCCGTGCATGAGATTAAGCGCCGTGTTGATGAGGCCAATATGCGATAGCGCCTGGGGAAAGTTGCCGAGCATGCGGCTCTTCGCGACATCATATTCCTCAGACAGGAGCCCGATATCGTTGCGCAGCGAAAGAAGGTATTCGAAAAGCCGCCGTGCATCCTTTCGCCGGCCGAGCAGCAGATAGGTATCAGCTAACCAGAAGCTGCAAGCGAGAAAGACGCCCTCCGATCCGGGGAGGCCGTCATCGGTTCGCTCCGTTTGATATCGCCTGACGAGACTGTTCTCCACGAGCGACGTCTCAATTGCGCGCACTGTTCCAAGAATTCGTTGGTCCGTTGGCGGCAAAAAGCCGACAAGCGCCAACAATAGCAGGCTGGCGTCCAGTTGCTTGGACCCATAACTCTGGGTGAACGATCCAAGCTCGATGTCATACGCTTTGTCACAAACTTCGGCATGGATCTGGTCCCGCAGCGCAGCCCATTTTTTGATGGGCGCGTCCAGCTTGTCTTTTTCGGCGCTCTTTATCGCGCGATCGAATGCGACCCACGCCATCACCTTCGAGAAGGTAAAGTGTTGCTGAGGCCCACGAATTTCCCAGATACCCTGATCCGGATCTTGCCAGATATGTTCGAGATGTTCGAGCAGTTTGACTTGAAGCGCCCATGCCGTCTCGTCGCCGCCCAATCCTCCGCAGCGCGCGAGATGAAGCACGTCCATGATCTCGCCGTAGATGTCCAGCTGGAACTGACTGGAAGCAGAGTTTCCAATCCGCACCGGTCGCGCGCCTTCGTAGCCTTGCAACCAGGGAACTTCCAATTCATCGAGCCGCCGCGTTCCGGTGATGCCGTACATGATTTGCATTTGCGACGGCGAACCGGCGACAGCACGCAGCAGCCAGTCACGCCATCTGCCAGCCTCTTCGAAATAGCCGCTATTCATCAACGCCAAAAGCGTGAAGGTGGCGTCCCGCAGCCAGCAGTAACGGTAGTCCCAATTTCGCGAGCCCCCTAGCTCTTCGGGAAGCGACGTCGTGAGCGCCGCGACGACACCGCCCGTTGGTGCATAGGTAAGTGCCTTCAGGACCATGAGCGAGCGGCGCAAAACTCCGGCGTAAGGTCCACTGTCTTCGGCACGGCCCGCCCACTCCCTCCAGAAAGCGATGGTATCTTCGAGCGCGGATTCCCAATCGATGGCTGCTGGCGGATCGCGATAGGAGGCACCGAAGCTCAGAACAAACGGGACCGTTTCGCCTTCAACCACCGCAAACTCTGCGACAGTTTTGAGTTGCTCGCCTTTGATCGGCGCCGAAGTTCGCAGGACAAGCATATCGGGTCCGGCTACGGCGCGCAGTGTTCCATCCGGAAGCCGTGTAACCCACGGCACGAGGGAGCCGTAATCGAATCGTATGAGGAGCTCCGCACGCATCGCCACGCGCCCGCGTACGCCTCTGACGAGACGGACGAGATCAGAGGCTTCACCACGTGGCGGCATGAAGTCGACGAGCGCGACCGTACCGTCTGCGGTCTCAAAGGTCGTCTCCAGGACGAGCGTGTCGTCGAGGTACCGGCGGGTTGTTCTCCTAATTTCTGCGTCGGGCGCGATCAGCCAGCGCCCATTATCGGTATTTCCAACCAGCGCCGCGAAGCACGCGCGGCTGTCAAATCGGGGCAAGCACAACCAATCCACTGAGCCGTTGCGTCCTATCAGAGCCGCAGTCCCACAGTCGCCGACAATCGCGTAGTCCTCAATACGCACAGTTCCGTCCTGCAAAAAAGTTTGGACTCAAACTTACGACAGGCGTTTCTGCGCCTCTCGCCGCGCGCGGCGGCGATTGCGGGTGAGATAACGCACGAAAAGAGCAGCCCCCGTAGCCACAAGGTATGGCTTGAAAATCGAAGCGGTCAGTGCCGGGCAGAACTCCGTCGCGCGCGCATCAAAGCGGCCATGCGCACCGTATGGCCCTCGCACGGGTTCGAACAGATTGTCGTCTCTGTCCGATCGAGCCACCCTGGCAGACAGCTGCTCTCGATAACCGGCGCGCGCCAGATAGTCGTCGAGCAGTCCGGGGGCCAATTTATTGACGAGAATCGCCGCGATCGTGGAGCGTCCGACCCACACTTCACGGCGGCGCGCGCCCGCCGCGAAGACGATCGCACGCGCAGCGACTTCGGGCTGAAATATCGGTGGAACTGGCTGCGGCAATCGAGACAGCTTATTCCGGCCCCAATCAAACTGAGGCGTGTTAAGCGCCGGCATCTGCACCATGGTCAAATGAACGCGCGAGCGCTTGTGGGCCAGTTCGCAGCGCAACGCATCCGTGAAGCCGCGTATCGCGAATTTAGCGCCGCAATAAGGTGCCTGCAGCGGGATTGCTCGATAGGCGAGCGCGGATCCGACTTGCACGATGCTTCCCTTGTTGCGCGGTTCCATGCGCTTGAGCGCAGACATAGTCCCATGCACGCATCCCAAGTAAGTCACTTCCGTCGCCCGCCGGTATTCGTCTGGATTAATCTCTGCGAAAGGAGCGTACACGGTGGTCATCGCATTATTGACCCACACGTCGATTGGCCCAAGGTTCCGTTCGATTTCCTCAGCCGCCGCTTCGATGGCCCCCGCGTCCGCGACATCTGCCGATACGCCCATCGCGGTCACACCGGATGCTTCGGCCTCTCGCACAACTGAATTGAGACGGTCCTTTCCGCGCGCGATCAACCCAAGACAAGCTCCGGCATTGGCAAATGCCTGCGCCGTCGCCCGGCCAACCCCCGCGCTAGCACCCGTAATTACAACGACCATCACACGCCTCTCGAAACTTGCAGGGAATTTGACGATATTTGGTGCGCGCAGTCCGACTGGCGGACGTTCTGTGCCGCAGCATGGAAATTCCGTGTGCGCCTAAAACGACAACAGCTGTTTGGCGAACTTTGTTCCGACGCGTCCCGTTATTCCATCGCGCTCATCCATCGTGCGGACGCGGCCGACACGTATTGAAAACATGGAGAGGCCAAATTTGCCTAATGCACGGAGGCCGAAAGCGTGCCGTGAGACGCGTCCCGATGCTTCACCAAGGATACCGAACAGAAGGCACATAAGAGGATCTGCCGGCGTCGCGTTATTCTGCTGCCATCGGCTGCGAAAGCGAGGAGTTTTCGAGTTGCCGAAGCCGCGCCTCTTCCTTTTCGAGGTAGGCCCTCGTGCGTGGTACGGATTCAAGTCGTTTCGCGAGTTCGATCTGGAAAACCGCCAGCCCCTCATAGCGGAAGCCTACCTCCGCGGCCGCGAGGTAGAATTCCCACATTCGGCAGAATCTATAGCCAAGGACCTGAACGGCAATGTGGCGATGCGCGAGAAAACGCGTTCTCCAGGCCGCAAGCGTATCGGCATAATGAAGCCGTAGCATCTCGACGTCCCGTGGTAAGACGTCTCGATCTTCGGCACTCCCTCGGAAAGCGATGGCAAGTAGCTACCTGGGGAAGATGTACTTCACGCTGTCGCGTTAGAAACTCGACTTCATCACCTGCGGTCATCGCAGCTGCCGATTTGACCGATACCAATGGCGAGTGGTTAAAAAAAGCGCGCAGCGCCGACGTCGTCATTACTTTGGCCCGCCACGAACTATTTCAACGTAGAAGTCAGCCAAGCCATCCCCGGTTCGGAGCGTCTCCTTGCTTAATGTTCTCCGTGCAGTGTCTCGAGATAGCGCGCAATGTCGTGCGCGTTATCCGAGCTGATGCCCATCTCCGGCATCGCGCTGCCCGGCGAAACCGACTGAGGATGCTCAATCCATTTTGCCATGTTGTCGGTACTGTTTTGCAAACGCCCGGCAATGAAGACCCGATCGGCGATGCCGCCGAGAGGCGGCCCGACGCGCCCCTTCGCATCATCGACACCGGGAATGGTGTGGCATGTCCCGCATCCATATTGCCCTATTAACGCTTTGCCCGCAGACGCCTCGTCTTATGCAGCCAAGGCCTGTGAGCAACCCAGCATGACGGCAGGCGCCGCCAAAAATAACAAGACCGCCGCACTATGCGCCATTGCTCGGCGCTCCGCATCCTGCAATGACCGTACAAACAACCACGCGATCGGCACGAGGAAGAAGATACCAGCTGGTACCCACATGATAAGACCCGCGATCTGCTGATCTTCGAGCGGCGTCAGCCCCCATTGCAGAGCCGCGCTTCCATGTGCTTTGAAAAGCATGACAGGCGATAAGATCATCAGCGCACCCGGAAGTCCGCTGAGAACGGCAATGGCGGAAACGTAAAGCATTGTCGACATAAATGCCATGCGCCGCCGGCCTGACGGCTCGATGATAAGCGTCCAGAACATCAGTGCTGTCACGACGAAGCTCAAATGCTCAAACGTATGCACCCATTCGTTTTCTAGGCTCCACGCGTAAGGGCGCGGCAAGTGCCAGAATGAGAACGTGCCAAGGAAAAGCACCGCGGTGCACAGCGGGTGCATAAGATGCCAGACAGCCCACCGAACCCATTGCGCCGAGTACGAAGTTGCAAAACCCTTTCGCCAGCCTCGCGGCAAGGCCCAAAGCATGACGAGAATTGGTCGGCTCCAGACCAGAAGCGGCGGAATCACCAGCATCAAAACAAGATGCTGCCCCATATGCGCCGAGAACAACGCATCGGTGATCTCGTCGACTTGTGGCGACAGGATAATGATGAACAAGGTAATGGCAGCCACAAACGAAAGAACTTGCCAATTTTGAACGACATGGCGCGAACCGGTCTCGCGACGAATCCTCAAAATGCCCTTCGCATACGCGATACATGCGACCGTGATAAGTATCACTTCGAGAAATCTGATCGTCGCCGCCGTTGCCTGCGAGGCGTCGCCGACAGCGTGAGCGCTCGCTGCGGAAATGGAGCAAAGACCGAAAAGCGCGAACGCGGCGGCAAATTTTTTCAGCATATCGGCCCCACAAGAACTCCAACCACGTCCGCGAGAACCGCAAAACCAAAGAGAATGCTGGTGAGCATCGCGCAAAGCGCCAAAAAGCGCGTACGATTCTCGCCAGAATGGACGGACCGGTGCAAATCGCCGGCCTGCTCAGTCATCGATTTTGTCCAATGTTCATACGCGATGTAACCGGCCGCAACGGACAGGCCCACCGCGATGAGATCGACTAAGTAAATCGCCCACATCGCGTGCAACCAAGGATGTGAGGTCGCTTCAGGAAGCGCCGCGCCGACGCAATTCTTTCCGGCGATGCTGGTATTCACCAGAAGATGCAACGCCCATCCGACGGGGGCCGCAACGAGACAAAAGACCAGCCGCGCGCAAGGCATGGGCTTTTCAGGGGATGCCGAAGCCGTAGCGCTATCGGTGACAGAGTTCGGAGACATCGCTTAACTCAGATATGGCGTAATATAAAAAGTGAAGAACACCGTGAGCCACACGGCATCGACGAAATGCCAGTAGATAGCTGCAATCGAGACCGCCGAATTGCGGCGATCCGAAAGATGACCAAGCGCGAGCCATAGGATCAGCGTCGCCATGATCACCAAGCCCACGACGACATGGGCCATATGGAATCCGGTGATCGTGAAGTAGAGAGAGCCGTACGGGTCAGATGCAAGCGTGAATGTCTTGTTGTGCCATTCGATGAGCTGCATCCCGAAGAAAACAACACCAAGCCCGACGCTTGCTGCCAGACCATCCATTGCTTCTGTCATTCGTCCGGCGATATACTGTCGGTCCGCCCACCAAACCGTGACGCTACTGACCAGCAGAATGATGGTATTCGGCAGCGCCAGCTTCATCGACGGCGCACTGGACGGCCAGACGCTATGATTTTCGATGGCCATATAATAGTAGCTGAAGAGTAAGTACGCGAAGACGGCAGCTTCCGTAGCGACGAGGAAGAGCATTCCCCACCACCCCGACGATTTTTTCAAATCGTCCGAAACGCTGCCACGATCAGGACGGAGAACTATCGCGTCAGCCATGCGATTCCTCCACCGGCCGGAATGTTACGCGCTCGGGCCAAAGCCACGTCAGCATAGCGATAAATCCGACGCACAGCGCTAGAACGCCGCCGCCAACCGATTGCGCCAGCATAGCAACAAAGAGACCCGACAAACTAATCGCCAGGATGAGCGGCGCAAACGAATCCTCGGGCATTTTGAGAATAGCGTCCGGCTCGGCATCGATCGAAGTCGTCGCAAGCGTCTCGCGTCCATCATCCAGCGCCCAGCCTCTGTTGAGCAATGATCGCTCGCCCGTCTCGCCGAGACGATCCTCCCACAACGGATGCCGACTTGCGACTTTCGGTATGACGACGAAATTATAGTCTGGCGGCGGCGATGGCACGGCCCATTCCAGCGTCGGCGCATCCCAGGGATTGTCGACGGCACGCGCACCGCGACGCAGACTGATCGCGACGTCGACGAGGAACAGTAAAATCCCGATCGCCAACACGAACGCACCGATAGATGAGATCATGTTGAGCGTATTCCAGCCGAAATCGGGCCCGTATGTGTAGATTCGCCTCGGCATGCCGCGCAGCCCGGTGAGATGCATCGGAAGGAAAGCGACGTTGAATCCGATGAAAGTCAGCCAGAAACACCATTTGCCAAGACGCTCGCTGAGCATCCGGCCCGTCATTTTTGGAAACCAGTAATAGATGCCCCCAATAACCGGGAACACGTTGATGCCGATGAGCACATAGTGGATGTGTGCGACGATGAAATACGTATCCGTCAGCTGCCAGTCGACCGGAACCGCCGCCGTCATGAATCCGGAAACGCCGCCGATCACGAACATCACAATAAAACTTGCGAAGAAAAGAAACGCCGTCGTCATCCTGGGGCGACCGAGCGCAATCGTGGCCGTCCACGCAAAAACGGCGACCGCGCTCGGAATGACAATCACAAAGGATGCGGCGCTGAAAAATGACATGCCGATATTAGGCAAGCCGGTTGCAAACATGTGGTGCACCCAGACGCCAAATCCGATGACCATCGTCAGCACGGTCGAGAGCGCGACGACCGTATAACCGAAGAGCGGACGCCTGCAGAAAACCGGCAGCGCATCAGACACGATTCCCATGGCGGGCAGCACGATCGCGTACACCCATGGATGACCGAACATCCAAAATAAATGCTGCCAAAGAAGCGGCTGACCGCCAGTGGGCACATCATAGAAATGCGTTCCGAAGCGGCGGTCGAGCCAAAGCAGAAAGAAGGCCAGACTGACGGCAGGCACCGCAAGAACGTTGCCGACCGAAGCGGTCAGCGTGCCCCAGACCATGATCGGCAAGCGATTGATCGACATTCCGGGCGCGCGCGTACGCAGGAGCGTCACGATGAAGTTGACGGCGCCGACCGTGGTCGAGATCCCAAGAAGGATCAGAGCCAGCGAATAGACATCGATATTGATGCCGGGATTGTAGTCCATGGACGCATACGGCACGTAGTTGAACCAGCCGGCGTCGGGCGCGACGCCCGCTGCGAAGCTCGCATAAAGAAAAATCCCGGAAAACAGATAGATCCAGTACGAAAGCGCATTGAGGCGCGGAAACGCCATATCCCGCGACCCAAGGAGCAGCGGCCAGATGTAGTTGCTGATGCCCGACAGGATGGGCGACGCATACCAGAAAATCATCGACACGCCGTGCATCGTGAAGAACTCGTTGTATTGCTCGGGCGTCAGGAAATGTTGATCCGGCCGCGCTAGCTGTACCCGCATGACGAGCGCTTCGACTCCGCCCATCAGTAGAAATATAAAAGCCGTGACGATGTATCGAATACCGATCGACTTGTGATCGACGCTCGAAAGCCAGCCCAAAACTCCTGATCCCGACGTCCAGATGCCATCGAGTTTCCTCGCCAGCTCGGGAGTGGCGTCAACAATCGGGATCGCGGATATCTGAGCCATGCAGCGCCTCACTCTATCGCAGTGTTCTTAGGTAGGCGGTGACCGCCTGCAACTCTTCACCCGACAACGCGACACGTGGCATGCGGCTACCCGGCTTGATGTGTTGCGGATCGGCGATCCACCCGGCTAGATAGCCGCCCTTATTCGGTATGGTTCCGTCAGCAAGCGTCGCCCGCGTCATGAGATGCGAAAGGTCAGGTCCGTAGACACCACCGGCACTTGTGCCGCGAACGGCGTGGCAGCCTGCACAACGGCTTTCGAATACCACCAACCCGGCTTTCGCATTGGAGGCCGCAGGCTCGGACGCCGATTTCAATTGGTCCTTGCGCCAAGCCTCGAATTTTTCAGCGCTCTCGGCGATGAGCCGCAATCCCATATGCGCATGCTGCGCACCGCAATATTCAGCACACTGCCCCGAATAGACGCCCGGCTTATCAGCTTCGAGCCATGTTGTGTTGATCTGCCCCGGAATGAGATCGGTTTTGCCCGTCAGCGCGGGTACCCAGAACGAATGGATGACGTCCTTCGAGCGCAATTTGATTTTGATCGGCACGCCCACCGGAACGTGAAACTCGTTGGCAGTCGTGAAAATCTGGCTGGGCTGATCGCTCAGGTATCGTATTTTCCACCACCACTGCTGTCCCGTGATTTCGAGAGTGAACGCAGGCTTCTCGTGCGGATGGTCGATCGCGGCCAACGTGACCATCGTCCAGGCCACGCAACCGATCAGGATCAGCATCGTCAGCCCCAGCCCAAACTCGAAGACATGGACGCTTCGTTTCGAGGATTCGATATTCTCCAAACCACGTTCGTCTCTGCTGACGTCGCGTGAGCGGAAAATGGCCCACAACACCAGGGCCGTCATTACGACGACGACCAGAATTGAAATAATCAGCAGGCCCCATGTCAGATTGAGAATACTGTCGGCCTTGCTCCCGAACGATTGAAGATAGCCGAGAGGCGGCGCGGCAACCCCCGCAGCCGATCCAAGTCCAGCAAGCACCGATGCCAGAAAAAGGCGAAACCCGCATTTGCCCAATTTCCGCAGCAAGGCGTTCATTTCTTCATGCCTTGATCTGCACTTTGCGTGGCTGGTGGATGCGAAAGCGACCGGACATAGGCTGCGACCTGCCAGATCTGCTGTTCCGGAAGGAAACCGCGGAACGACGGCATGCCGTTCGGACGCCCTTCTCGAATCGTCGCCGCGATGTTCTCTATCGAGTCGCCATAGATCCAGATGTTATCCATCAATGGCGGACCGATTCCGCCGCCGCCGTTAAAATGACAACCATTGCAGTTCATCGCCGCGAAAAGCTGTTTTCCAGCCGCGATCTGCTCTGGATCGTTCATGATACGCCGGCCTTCCGCGCTCCGATCGACGACGGGCTTCTGCGCACCCGGCGTCAACGGCACGAGCGCGACCCTAGGCTCTCTGCGGTCTGCTTGGTCTTTATCGGCCTTGCTCGCTTGGGTGCTCTTCGTCTCCTTTACATCGCACGCAGAAACACATGAAAGGAGCAGCAGGCAGGTGAATGCCGGAAATGGATTTTTCACTGAATTTACTCCGCGGTGGCGGATTTCGAAGGTCCGGACGACTGAATGTGAAACTCGGCCAATATCCGTTGGATGTCGGACTGCCGTCTTTCCAGGATGCGATTGATTTCATCCGCCAATGCTTTGTCGTGCTTGCGCACGCCCATCGAAATCGAGAATGTCATTGGCTTCATGCTATCGATGTGCGTCACTCGTAGCGGTGGAGTTTCACGCGCGCCGTAATAGTCGGCGACGGGTCCCCATACAAATGCAACGTCAACATCACGATGCGCGACCGCGTCGACGATCGGCGCAAGGGGATCGGGCTTCGACCAATCTCCGAAGACCATGTATCCTCGAATGCTGTGGGTCAGGCCGTGTTTCGCCAATTCATCCATCGGCGGCGTATTGGCTCCGTCATCTCCGACAAGTTGGACACCGATGCGCGCCGTCTGCAACGCCGGGTCATCGAATGACGCGATCGGCGGCGACACGGCAGGCTGAACGATCGCGTAGCTAGCGCGATAGTAGGGCTTGGTCGGAAGCACGCGTCCATAATTGGCGGGAACACCGGGCACTACATCGCACGCATGCGCGTTGAGCCCCTTTCTGACAAAGCCCCGCCATTCGGGCTTCCATACGAACTTGACCGTGGCGCCCATATCCTTGGCGACGAGTTCGGCGAGCCGGTTTTCGAAGCCTTGTCCTTGCTCGTTCGAAAACGGCATATTGTTTGGATCAGCGCACACTTTGAGTTCCCGTGCTGACGCGCCACCGGATGCAAAAAGCATTGCGGCGAAACCGCAACACACGGCCTCAGGGAAGCGTAAAGACATTGAGCGTGCCTCCCTTTGTTGTCACATCCGGAAGATCCTTCATTGCATTAACAAAGCCGAGTGCTGCGGTCCCGTCACGCTTATCGAGGCCACCGGCAACGATCGCACCCGCCCATCCACCGACACCCGACAGAATGGAAACGTATTGCTTGCCGTCGGGCCCCTTCCACGTAGTCGGTTGCCCAATGATTCCCGACGAGGTTTTGACCTTCCATAGAGGCGCGCCCGTCTTGGCGTCGACGGCTTTGAACCAACCGTCCATCGTCCCGTAGAA
>DATLJG010000258.1:0-1641 GCA_035538995.1 Hyphomicrobium sp.
GAGCGCGTGACGGACAGCGAAGTCATCAAGTTTTCGGCCGCGGGCTTTCGCGACTTTACCCGCATCGCCGCCTCCGATCCGGTGATGTGGCGCGACGTCTTCCTCAACAACAAGGAAGCGGTTCTCGAAATGCTCGGCCGCTTTTCGGAAGATCTCGTAACCTTGCAGCGCGCTATCCGTTTTGGCGACGGCAAGACGCTGGAGAAGCTGTTCGCTGACGCACGGACTGTCCGGCGCGGCATCATCCAGGCGAGCCAGGACACGGCCGAACCGGATTTCGGCCGCAGAACCGGACGCGGCGTCAAGCCTTCGTCCGGCTGAGAGCTGCCTTTCGCGATTACGCTGAGCGCGGACCGACACCGACCGTGAATTGCGCGGTGATCAAGTCGTCTTCGACTGCGCGGGCTTCCTGCGCCGAAGCGGCGAGCAGGTGAACATGGACTTCGTCGGCGCCCAGTGCCGACGCATGCTGGCGGATTTCGGCGAGGTTCAACGTCGGCGACTGGTTGGAGAGCTGGCCGATCGCCAGCACCATACGCACGCCGGTTTCGGCGCGGCGCACCAGAATATAGTTGGCATCTTCAAGCGTCGGGCAATCGAAGATGTTGTAGACGGTGTGCACGTAGCGTTTGCCGGACGCCCCGGTCCAAAAATGGAATCGCGGCGGATTTTCACCAGCCATCACAACGGCCGCTTCGACCGGCTGCTGGATTTCTTTGCTGGCACGGCGCCCTCGAACGTCGGCAAGCCAGATGATTTCGGCACTCATAACGCACACCCCTGATCGGCATTTCGCCGTACACTTGTTTTGCGTCTGTGATAGCCCTCAAGGACGTGAGGAATCGTGAACTTTGGATCGAAAATTTGACGGGCCCGCCACTGAGCACGCCCCTTGGTCAATGAATTGTTGAGAAGCTCGCGGATTGCGCACACTCAAGCTGAGCATTGGCCCAGATTGCGCGTGCAATCATCAAGATCCGCTAACGCTCGCGAATTTGCGTTAAGAGACGATCAAGACTCTGCGGGATGTTTCATGGCGCTCGGAGTCTCCGAGCGCGCTTTTGAAAGCTAGCCGCAGCGTGAATAGGTGCAGCTCGCGCACGTCCAACATCCTTCGACGCGCCGCAAAGCCCGGTCACCGCAACGCGGACAGACGCGCGCGCCTGAGATCGGAGCCGCATGCGGTTCGTCCAGGGCGCCGGGTCCCCGTGCAGCCTGAGGGTCCGAAGCAGCGCGGGAGGTTAACACTTGCGCTGAGACCGGCAGCCGTCCGGCTTCGGCATCGTTCGCGCCATGCGTTTCATCTCGGGTCAGGAAGCCGATCCGCAGCATATGCTCTTCGATAACGTCACCGATGGCCGCGAGGAGGCTCGGCACATAGCGCCCGCCCATCCAGCGCCCGCCCTCGGGATCGAAAACGGCCTTTAACTCTTCGGCAACGAACGCGACGTCGCCGCCGCGGCGGAAAACGGCGCTGATCATGCGCGTCAGTGCCACCGTCCACGCATAATGCTCGAGGTTCTTCGTGTTGATGAAAACCTCGAACGGCCGCCTGCGCCCATCGCGAACGATGTCGTTGATCGTCACGTAAAGCGCGTGCGCGCTCGCCGGCCACTTGATCTTGTACGTAACGCCTTCCAG
>DATLJG010000259.1:0-4868 GCA_035538995.1 Hyphomicrobium sp.
CTGAACGGCTTCAACGACGTCTTCCTGACCATCGGCGTGTTGCTCGTCGCCGGAGCGTTTCTGGCCGCGACTTCGACCAGCTTCTTCGGCCTCGGCTGGGCGGCGACGCTTGCTGTCGGCGCCGGCGTGTTCTGGGTCTTGAGCGAAATCCTGGTGGGCCGGCTGCGCGCCGTGCTGCCCGGCATGGTCCTGTCGCTACTGTTCGTGGCGTTCGCGGCATCAGCCGTCGCCGTTCAACTCCACTGGGACAATTTTAAACAATCGAACTGGGATGTCGCTTCAGAGCTTGTCTTCTGGCGCAACCCGACGCTCGTCTTCGGCCTTCCGGCTCTGATTGCCTCGCTCGCCTATTACATCCGCTTTCGCTTGCCGTTCGCGCTGGCGCTGATCGCCTGCTTCGGATACGCCGTCGCCGCCCGCAGCCTGTATGAAATCGGAATCGGCCCGTCGTTCGTCGCGATTGGCTATGGCGTCCTCGTTCTCGTCGTCGCCCTGATTTACGACTCGCAGGACCCGCGACGCGTCACGCGACTTTCCGATTGCGCCTTCTGGCTGCACCTCGTCGCCGCCCCGCTGATCGTGTCGCCCGTTCTCATGCTCATCAAGCATTCGACGAACGGGGTCGGCACGTCGGCGATCGTTCTGCTGACGGTTTTTCTCCTTGCGCTGTTCGCGCTCGCCATCGATCGGCGCGCCCTACTCGTATCGTCGCTGGCATCCTTCACGGTCGCCGTCTACGACATTCTGAGCGGCGGCATCCGCTTGCCGGACAGCGGCGGCGCGCCCATCTCCTTCATCATGACGCTCGCCCTCGTCGGCGGTTTCGTCCTCATCCTCGGCGTCTTCTGGCATCCGTTGCGCAATCGCCTGCTGCCGATTCTGCAATCGACCCCACTCGGTCCTTACCTTCCTCAAGCGAGATCATGACCAACTTCTCTCCACGTGAAATCGTCTCCGAACTCGACCGCTACATCGTCGGCCAGGGCGACGCCAAACGCGCCGTCGCCATCGCCTTGCGCAACCGCTGGCGCCGCCTGCAGTTGACCGGCGAATTACGCGACGAAGTCCAGCCGAAGAACATCCTGATGATCGGCCCGACCGGCGTCGGCAAAACCGAAATCTCGCGCCGTCTCGCCAAGCTCGCGGGCGCGCCCTTCCTCAAGGTCGAGGCAACGAAATTCACCGAGGTGGGATACGTCGGCCGTGACGTCGACAGCATCATTCGCGACCTCGTCGAAGTCGGCATCGGCCTCGTCAAGGAGATCAAGCGCCAGGGCGTCCGCGCCAAAGCCGAAAAGGCCGCCGAAGAACGTGTGCTCGATGCCCTCGTCGGTAGCAACTCATCGCCTTCGACCCGCGACAGCTTCCGCAAGAAGCTGCGCAACAATGAATTGAACGACAAGGAAATCGATATCCTCGTCGCCGATACCGCCCCGCAGATGCCGATGTTCGATTTGCCGGGCGGCGGCGCGATGTCGACGATCAACATCGGCGAGATGCTCGGCAAGGCGCTCGGCCAGCGCACCAAGCCCCGCCGCGTCACGGTCAAGGACAGCTTCGATATCCTGATCGCCGAAGAAAGCGACAAGCTGATCGACGCCGATCAGATCACCAGCGAGGCCGTCGCATCGGTCGAGAACAACGGCATCGTTTTCCTCGACGAGATCGACAAGATCTGCTCGCGCAGCGATGGTGCACGTGGCGCTGCCGAGGTTTCGCGCGAAGGCGTACAGCGCGATCTTCTGCCCCTCATCGAGGGAACGACGGTTGCGACGAAGCATGGAGCCGTGAAGACCGACCACATCCTTTTCATTGCCTCGGGCGCGTTTCACGTCTCGAAGCCGTCCGACCTTCTTCCCGAACTGCAAGGCCGTCTGCCGATCCGCGTCGAACTCAACGCCCTGACGCGCGACGACATGAAACGCATTCTGACCGAGCCGCAGGCGAGCCTCATCAAGCAGTACGTGGCGCTGCTGCAAACGGAACACGTCACGCTCGATTTCAAGCCTGACGCCATCGACGCCATCGCCGATGTCGCCGTCGAGGTTAATTCGACGGTCGAGAATATCGGCGCACGCCGCTTGCAGACCGTGCTCGAACGGGTGCTCGACGATATCTCGTTCGAAGCCTCGGACCGCGACGGCCACACGATCGAGATCGACGGCGCTTACGTGACGCAGCGTGTCGGCAAACTCGCGAAAAACGCCGACCTCAGCCGGTTTATTCTCTGATCCATTCCCTCTCCCCATGCCCTCCCGCGCATGGGGAGAGGGCCGGGATGACAATTGGGCCCGCTATCCCTCAGCCCCGAACGCCTGTAAAAGAGCCACTTCCGAAGCTCGAAATTCATTTTTTGATTATGACCGCCGCACCGCTGTTAAAGATTGACGCCCCATCTGCCGCCGCCGCGAAACCGTCGCTGGCGGGGTTGACGCGCGATCAGCTGAAGACGGCTCTGGCGACCGCAGGTGTTCCGGAAAAGCAACTGAAGATGCGCGTCGCCCAGCTCTGGAGCTGGATCTACGCGCGCGGCTTGAACAGCTTCGACGACATGACCGACGTCTCGAAGGATCTGCGCCGCCAGCTTGAGGCACACTTCACGCTCGACCGTCCGGAAATTGTTTCCGAGCAAGTCTCCGTCGATGGCACGCGCAAATGGCTTTTGCGCTTGCCGAAGCGCGGCCATGAAGCCCGCCCGCCCGAAATCGAAACCGTCTACATCCCCGAAAGCGATCGCGGCACGTTGTGCATCTCGAGTCAGGTCGGCTGCACGCTGACGTGCTCATTCTGTCATACCGGCACCCAGCGCCTCGTTCGCAATCTTGAAGCCGAAGAAATCGTCGGGCAAATCCTGCTGGCGCGCGATCGCATCGGCGATTGGCCCGGTGCGCAAAGCCCCGAGGACGGGCGCCTTCTGCCGACGAGCGAACGCAAGATCACCAACGTCGTGCTGATGGGCATGGGCGAGCCGCTCTACAATTTCGATAACGTCAAGGCGGCGATGGACGTCGCATCCGACGGTGACGGATTGGCTTTGTCGAAGCGGCGCATCACGCTCTCGACCTCGGGCGTCGTACCCGAAATTCCGCGTTGGGGCGAAGAAGCCGACACCATGCTGGCGATTTCGCTGCACGCCACGAACGACGCCTTGCGCGACGAACTGGTGCCGATCAATCGCAAGTTCCCGATTGCCGAGTTGATGGAGGCGTGCCGCAATTATCCGGGCCTCTCGAACGCTCGCCGCATCACCTTCGAATACGTCATGTTGAAGGGCGTCAACGATAGCCTCGCCGATGCACGCGCCCTCGTGAGGCTGCTGTCCGGCATTCCGGCGAAGATCAATCTCATTCCCTTCAATCCGTGGCCGAACTCGCGCTACGAATGCTCCGATTGGGAAACGATCGAACGCTTTGCCGAGGTGGTGAACCGTGCTGGCTACGCGAGCCCTGTGCGAACGCCGCGCGGCCGGGACATCCTCGCCGCTTGCGGGCAATTGCGCTCGGAAAGCCAGCGCCTCAGCGCCGCCGAGCGCCGCGCTGATGCCGGGAAGGCATAGCCGCCGGCCTCGATCGGTCGGAAGCGGACAATCCGGTTGAGACCCGCCGTCCAAGCCCTATAAATTGCAGCGCGAACGCAAACGCGATGTGGGGGACAACGGTTGTGCTGAAGGTCCTGGGAACCTTGGCCCGGGTGGTTTTCGGGTTCGTGCTCGCCAGCATCGCGGCCGGGCTCGTGACGATGCTTTTCGTGAACACACCCACCGAAGTCTTGGCACAGCCCGTAACGCGCTTGTCGCGAACCGCCGGAGAAACCTTCGAGCTTGCCCTGCTGACGGCCACGCATGCCGCGATATTCGGGCTCGTCTTCACGCTGATCGCCGCCAGCCTTGGTGAGATTTTTTCGATCCGAAAACTGCCGTTTTATCTGCTCTGCGGCGTCGTCATCGCGTTGCTCGGCTTCGCGGCCCAGTATGTCAGCGAAGTGCCGGGCGAACCGACGATCTTCAACAACTATGCCTTGAAGGCATTTCTAACGACCGGCTTCTTCGCCGGTTTCGTCTATTGGCTGGCGGCCGGACAGTTTGCCGGGCGCGCCCCGTCTGGTCCGGCGCTCGCGCCGGGGTCCGGTCCGCAATCGGAGAGGATCGCCTCTCGTCCGGCCCCAAGCGCAGACGACGATGCAACGACGGCCGCCGCCGGCACGCCCACGGCTGTTGAAACGCCGAGGCCGGTCCATCGCACGATCCTTAACCGGCTGACTTTCAAACGCGCCGCCGACGCCCCCCAACCGGAGTCGGGCGATCCGCGGAAGACTTCGGTTAACGGCAAGTCAAACACCGCCGACTGAACGAAGTCAGTCAGTAAGCTGCCGATCCTCCCATACCGTATCAGCATTGCTGCGATGCAGCACATCTGTTAGGTTAAATTTTTTCGGGGGACTCCGCCCGTGTTCGATTTTGCACTCCATTTTCGTTGCCTGCAAAAGGCGACAGAGGCCTTTTTTGAGATGAGCCAAGCCTCACTGGCAGCTGGTCTCGCTTGGCAAGAACGTCTCAACAGCGAGTTCGGCCATACCGGTCGCAGCGCGCCGAGTTCTGACGATTGGATGGCGGTCCAGCCCTTTTCAGCGTTCAATATGTGGCTCGGCTACTGGGAAGCCGCGAGCGCGCCCGCTCAACCCGTCCTGCCGCTGCAGGATTTCTGGTCGGCCTGGACTCCGCCCGCTGGAAACCCGTTTCTAGCCAGCCCGTCAGACTGGTCGGCTTTTCCGTTTTGGCAGGCGATGCCGATGCCCTGGAGCTTCTATCAGGCGCCGCTGATGGCCATGATGCTGACGTACGGCGTGCCCTACTCAGTCGCGGCCCCGAC
>DATLJG010000260.1:0-13180 GCA_035538995.1 Hyphomicrobium sp.
GCGCGTTCGCCGCAATGACGAAACGCTGCGGCGCATGGCGCGTCTCGACAGCATCGATTTTGCCGATGTGGCCCCGAAGGGCGCGGCGTTGATCGTTGCGGGCGAGACGACGGCGGCGCTGCCGCTGGCGGGCATCATCGACATGGCGGCGGAAAAACGCCGTCTGGCGAAGGAAATCGAGAAGGCCGACAGCGATCTCAAGAAGATGGACGCCAAACTTTCCAACCCGCAGTTCATGGAGCGGGCGAAGGAAGAAGCCATCGAAGAGGCGAAGGACCGCAAAGCCGAACTCGAAGCCGAAATCAAACGATTCTCGGCGGCGCTTCGACGGCTGGAGGATGCGGCTTAGTCGTTGCACCTCCTCTCCCGGAACGGGAGAGGATGCCCGAAGGGCAGGTGAGGGACTTCAACAATGCGAGATGATGTCCGGTCCCCTCATCCGGCCTTCGGCCACCTTCTCCCCATGGGAGAAGGGAAGCGCTCGTGAGCTTTGTGTGGCGGTATTCTTCGCGGCCGGTAGGAACTTGATCCTTAGCTCGGTCAGCTTCCAGCCCGTTCGCGTTAATTGCAGCTTGCCGAGATAAAGGCGCGCGGGATCGTTCCTGTCGGCCATTTCGATCTCGAAGGTCGTCAGGCTGGTGAACTCGGCGCGCTTGACGCGGGCCCAGGCGCGCTGGATGCGTTCAAGGACCGGTAACGAGGGCGTTGCGCCATCGGCGGAAACATAATCGCGATAGGCCTTGCGCATCGTGAAGAGCTTCGGCAGGCCCTCCGGCGTCACATACATTTCAATGAGGCGATCGACAGCTTCCTTGCCCCAGGAGGATTTGAATCGTTGCCAGAGGCTAGGATTGCCGGCGGCGGTGGTCTGTTCGGGATCGGGCAGGTCCAACGCGATGCGGGCGATCGACGGTTTGAGCGTTTCGCGGACACTCGGCCAGTCGATGGCGGTCGCGAGATAGCCGGAATTGCCGTTGCGCACGGCTTCGCGAATGTTCCATGCCGTCAGGAACGGTGATCCTGCATAAAGGACGACGGCAGCACATCCGATTGCGGCCGCGAGGATGAGCGATCTCATGGCACTTCGCCCGGTCTATCTTTTTGACGTTGCATCACATCGAAACGATCTTCGGGCTGATTGATCTGTTGGACGTTAGCTTTCGTCGCCGGATTTAGCAGGAATGACTGTCAGTTTGCAGATCGATTTCAAATCTCGCCATGACTGTTCATCGAGGGCAGGCGTCGCCGGATAATCGGATTGATGGCGGACGAGCGCCAGTCGCTCCTTGACCGGCGGATGGGTGTGCAGCCACGCGAACGCATCGGACTTGCTTCCGGATGCGTCCTGCTCTGCCTCCATGTCCATGACGCGCTTGAAGAAGCTTGCCAAGCCGTTGGGCGTGATGGCGGAGCTTTTCAGCAGTTCGATGGCGCGCTGATCGGCCTGCCTTTCGGCGTCGCGCGAATAGCCGAGCTGAGCGAGCATCAGGCCGATATTTGCAAGTCCGCCGCCGGCCGTGCCGCCGAGCATGACCTGAACCGCTGCGGCCAAGCCGACGCTACGAATGATCGCGATCTCGGGATGCATCTCTATGCCGTGTCCCATCTCGTGCGCGAGAACGCCTGCGACTTCATCGGGAGTCTGGGCCTTGTCGATCAATCCCTTGGTCAGCACGATCTCGCCGCCGGGCACGGCGAAGGCGTTCATCAGCGACCAATCGTAGATGCGGACATCGAACGTGGTGCCTGCGGGGACGGCTTTTTCCAAGCGCTCCGCCAGATGCGTGAGTGCAGCCTGACCTGCGGGATCGACGCACTGCTTGTAGCCTTCCGTCATCGAATCCCGCGCGGCATTGCCAAGCCGCTGACGCCACGTTTCAGGGAAGGTACCGGCGATCGATTTGAGCGGGCTCCAGCCGGAAGCGTAAATCGCGCCGATTGTCAGAACGACGATCGCCAGTCCGATTGCTGCGATCTTCCAGCGGCGGAATCGCGCCGAGCGGAACGAAATCTGCGGTGCGTATTCGATCAGCCGGGTTGCGAAATCGTGCCCTTGCACGAACAGGGACGCACCCGGTTCATCGCGGTACGAAAGCAGGACGTCGATGGCGTTCGGCCTTATCGGCTCCTGAGACTTCAATCCCTCGTAGCGCCAGAGCCGCTTCGGCTGTTCCGATCCGAGATCGATTTCGATGCCGCTCAGACCGAGCGACGCGACGCCGTCGATCGGAGGCGAACTCCGTCCAGCTCTGAAACGGCAATACGTTGTGTCCGATGGAGGCGTTGTTGGGGTGGCGGGCGGCATGATCGAGCCATTCGATTGCGGCGTTAACCTTGGGCGGAAGATGCCGCGCCATGATTATCTAAGCATGCGGCACCAATGAAAGAAATGTCTTCACCGCGCCCCACTCGGGCCGTTCTGCTGACCAACTCGTCCGGCTTATCGGCGGCACACTGATGGTTTTCGAGGCCCGGATCGTCTTTGAGAGCTTGGATTGGATGTGGCAGGCGCGCTAACCTCGCCGGTGCAGGTTTAACGCTGTCTTCGGTTCTCGAGCGGCTGTTGCTGTTGAGCCACTTTTTTGGATACCCGCGCCTCTTTCGAGCCACAAAGACCGCGCACCTGCAAGATCAGGCGTTGGACCAGGAATGCTCGCATTGCATATGTTGAGCACTTCCTTTCGAGCCCGGCGACTGGCATCCCTGCACCATCCGATCAAGCGGATGGAAAGTAGATCAAAAAATCAGGGCAGGGGGCCCGAAGAGGAAAGTAATGGACGCGAAGACGTTCGATAAATCGAAACTGCCGAGTCGCCACGTTACGGAAGGTCCGTCGCGGGCGCCGCATCGCTCCTATTACTATGCAATGGGTCTTGAGGAAGACGACATCAAGCGCCCGTTTGTCGGCGTCGCCTCGTGCTGGAATGAAGCTGCTCCCTGCAACATTTCGTTGATGCGCCAGGCGCAGTCGGCCAAGGCCGGCGTGAAGGAAGCGGGCGGTACGCCGCGCGAATTCTGTACCATCACAGTCACCGATGGCATTGCGATGGGTCATCAGGGGATGAAGTCGAGTCTCGTGTCGCGCGAAGTCATCGCCGACTCCATTGAACTCACGATGCGTGGTCACAGCTATGACGCGCTCGTCGGCATCGCGGGCTGCGACAAGAGCCTGCCCGGCATGATGATGGCGATGCTGCGCCTCAATGTGCCGAGCGTCTTCATGTACGGCGGCTCTATCCTGCCGGGGCGCTTCAAGGGTCATGACGTAACGGTCGTCGATGTGTTCGAGGGTGTCGGAATGCACTCGGCCGGCAAAATGTCCGCCGCCGATCTGCATGAGCTCGAATGTGTGGCATGCCCGTCGGCCGGTTCGTGCGGCGGACAGTTCACGGCGAACACGATGGCCTGCGTATCGGAAGCGATCGGCTTGGCGTTGCCCGGCTCGGCGGGTGCCCCGGCTCCCTACGAGAGCCGCGATGCGTACGCTGCCGAGAGTGGCAAGGCCGTCATGCGTCTTATCGCTGATGGTCTTCGGCCGCGCGATATCTGTACGCGGAAAGCATTTGAAAATGCCGCGATCGTGGTGGCCGCGACGGGCGGCTCGACCAACGCCGCGCTGCATTTGCCGGCGATGGCGAACGAAGTCGGCATCGATTTCGATTTGTTCGACGTGGCCGAGATCTTCCGGAAGACGCCGTACATCGCCGACCTGAAGCCCGGCGGCAAGTATGTGGCCAAGGACGTCTACGACATCGGCGGCGTGCCGCAGATTTTGAAGGCGCTGCTGGAAGGCGGAATCCTGCACGGCGACTGCATCACCGTCACCGGCAGGACACTGGCGCAGAATCTCGAAGGTGTGACCTTCAATCACGACCAGAAGGTCGTGTATCCGGTTTCCAATCCGATTTCTCCGACGGGCGGCGTTGTCGGGCTCAAGGGGTCGCTGGCCCCGGAAGGCGCGATCGTGAAGGTCGCAGGTCTGAAGACGCGACACTTCCGCGGCACGGCGCTCTGCTTCGATTGCGAGGAGGATGCGTTCCGCGCGGTCGAAGAGGGCAAGTACAAAGACGGCGACGTCATCGTCATTCGCTATGAGGGTCCGAAGGGCGGCCCCGGCATGCGCGAGATGCTCTCGACCACCGCGGCGCTTTATGGCCAAGGCTCCGGCGACAAGGTCGCGCTGATCACGGATGGCCGTTTCTCGGGCGGTACGCGCGGCCTGTGCATCGGCCATGTCGGACCGGAAGCGGCGGTCGGCGGGCCCATCGGTTTGCTGAAGGACGGCGACATCATCGTCATCGATACGGACACGGGGCAACTCGACGTCGAATTGAGCGAAGAGGAATTGGCGGCGCGTCGCAAGACGTGGAAGGCTCCGCCGAACATGTATCAGTCAGGGGCACTGAGAAAGTTTGCAGACCAAGTGGGATCGGCCAGGTACGGCGCCGTCACCCATGCGGGAGGAAAGGCGGAAGTGCACTGCTATGCGGACATTTAGGTTTGCCGTTGCTGGAAGTATTGCAGTTCTTTTGTCCACGCTGAGCGTTGCTTCAGCTGCGGGCGTGACGTTCCGTTCGCCCGATGATGCCATGAAGCAAGGCATCTCCGCCTTTAACGGCGGCTATTACGAATTGGCGCTTCCGGCGTTCGAGGCGCTGGCGGCCACCAAGCCGGTGATCGCACGCTTTTATGAGGCGCGCATCTACGGCGACAACGAAGGCGCCTATACCGATCATGCGAAGGCATACCGGCTTTACAGCGAGCTTGCCAACGAGCTGAAGGATATCGATCCGGACGATGATGAGATGGCTCCGATTGCCGCGAAATCACTGACCGAAGTGTCGATGTATCTGCGGAACGGCATCACCGACGCGGGCATCCATCGCGACGTCGAGGCTGCAGATCGCGCTCTGCAACGTGCAGCGCTGACGTTCAACGACGAAGACGCACAGTTCGAACTCGCGAAGGTTCTCCTGCGCGGCGAGGGGCCGGAGATGGCCGGGTTGGAAGATCCGGCGAGCAAGATCGACAACGGCCGCCATTGGCTGTCGCGCCTTTCGCGATCCGGGCATCCGGGGGCGCAAGCGTTTCTCGCCGACCTGCTGTGGCGCGGCAAGTTCGTGCGCAAGGACCCGGCCGCGGCACTCAATCTGATCGACGTCGCAGTCTCCAATGCGCCGCCGAGCGAGCGCGTCTGGATCGAGGACATCTACCAGAACATTTTCTGCAACGCTGGCGAAGGAGTCCGTAAGCAGGCAACGGGCCGGGTCGCGGAATGGCACAGCCGCTATGGGCGGCGTCCGCAACCGCGCGATGACAAGGATGGGCTCGAAGAGCTTGCCGCCGATCCGATCCGAACATGCGCCAACGGCGAACTGGTTCGGCCGATGACGGCCACCAAAGTTGTTCCGCCGCCGCAGCAGCTAGCGCCGCCGGCTGAGCCGCTGGCAAGTGCAGCGACGCATCCTCACCGGAGCCTGACGATCGGCATCGGCGTGGGGTCTTCCGGGTTTGCACCGGCGTCGGGCGTCGGCGGACCGCCGGCACCAAACGGTTTCGCACCGACCGCGACCGTGCCTCAGGGCGAAGCGCGCTAAGCGGCGAGCTTGACCCAAACGGGCACATGGTCCGACGGCTTCTCCTGCGCCCGGGTGGAGCGGTCGATGCCCGACGACACCATGAGGTCAGCGGCTTCGCTCGACAGCAGGATGTGATCGATGCGGATGCCGTCGTCTTTTTGAAAAGCGCCGGCCTGATAATCCCAGAACGAATAGACACCGGGGCCCGGATGGCAGGCGCGCGTTGCATCCGTGAAGCCGAGGTTTACGAGCGTGCGCCACGCAGCGCGGCTTTCCGGCTGGAATAGCGCATCGTTGGTCCAGGCGGCCGGACGCTTCGCATCGACCGCTTCGGGAATGACGTTGAAATCCCCCATCAGCACAAGCGGCATTTCATCTTCCAGAAGTTGCCGGGCGCGCTGCTGCATGCGTTTCATCCACGACAATTTGTATGTGAATTTTTCGGTGCCGATCGGATTGCCGTTCGGCAAGTACAGCGACACGACGCGCACCATCCGATGTCCGAGCGGAACAGAGGCTTCGATCCATCGCGCGTGCTGATCGAGATCGTCGCCGCGCAGGCCGCGCGTTACGTCTTCCATCGGCGACTTCGACAAAATCGCGACGCCGTTGAAGCCCTTCTGGCCGTGGGTGGCGACGTTGTAGCCGAGATCCTGGAAGGCCGACGCCGGAAAGCCTTCATCGACCGACTTGATTTCCTGGAAGCAGATGACGTCCGGCGCGTGCTGACGCAGATAGGTCAGCACCGACTCGAGCCGGGCCTTGACGCCGTTGATGTTCCACGTCGTTACGATCATGCCGCCGTTCCCTTCACCCAATTGGATTACTTTCGCGTCATGGCCGCCCTTGAGGCGGCCATCCAGAGGATAGCCACGGGCAGTCGCTACGTGGCTCTGGATGGCCGGGTTAAACCTGGCCATGACGTGAGGTGTAAGCAGGTTAGAGAAACGCAGCGGAAACCGCTACCGTGGAGGTGCGGTAAAATCCAGTGCGGCTAGATCGAGAAGCTGGTGCCGCAACCACAGGAGGCGCTGGCAACGGGATTGTTGATCTTGAAGGCGGCGCCGATCAGATCGTCCACGAAGTCGATCTCGGCGCCTTCCATGTATTGCAGCGAGACCGGATCGATAATGACGACGGCTCCATTGCGCTCGATGACGAAATCATCATCAGCGCGGGCCCCGACAAGATCGAACTTGTACTGGAAGCCGGAGCAGCCTCCGCCCTCGACGGAGACGCGCAATAGCGGCGACGCTGGTTCGTTGCCGGCGATTTCGGAGATTCGCGTTGCTGCTCGGTCGGTGACGGTGACGGTCATTGGGTCTCGAAGCGCTTTTTCTGAATTCAGATCAAAGGGGCATTTGGCGCGGCTGGCGCCTTCAGCCCCAAACAGATAGGAAGGCGCGTGATCAACTTAAATACCAAGCGCGGCAAGCTATGCCAATCGGGTTAAAGCCGGAGCCCGATCCGGCGGACTATGGGCAGAGCCTGAGGCCCGGAGAACGCGCTCCGGCGCGCTATGCGGCGAGCGGCGAGCCGACGCGCGGCCGATTCCACGCCGAGCCTGAATGCACGACGCGCAGCCCGTTTCAGCGTGACCGCGACCGGGTGCTGCATTCGTCCGCATTCCGGCGTTTGACCTACAAGACGCAGGTCTTTCTGCCGCACGAGGGGGATCACTATCGCACCCGCCTGACACACACGCTGGAGGTGGCGCAGATTGCACGGACCATCGCGCGCCAGCTTCGGCTTGATGAAGATCTGGCCGAGACGATCGCCCTGGCGCACGATCTCGGGCATCCGCCGTTCGGGCACGCGGGAGAGCGGGCGCTCGATGTGGCGATGAGCGATTTCGGCGGGTTCGATCACAACGCCCAATCGCTGCGCGTCGTCACCGGGCTTGAACGCAAATATGTGGCGTTCGACGGTCTCAACCTGACTTGGGAGACGCTCGAAGGGCTCGCCAAGCATAATGGGCCGGTGACGGACCGAGCGTCGCCGGTCGCCAAGGCCGTTCGCCGTCTCGATGCGTGGCGGCCGCTGACGCTCGACAAATGGGCATCGGCCGAGGCGCAGGCCGCGAGCCTCGCCGACGACATCGCTTATCTCTCACATGATGTGGACGACGGCTTGCGCGCCGGATTGCTGTCGCTCGACGGCTTGTTCGAGACACCACTCGCGGGAGGGCTGGCGCGTCAGGTCGCCGCTACGGCGTCAGACGCGGAGCCCGGCCGTCTGATCTACGAGATCACGCGACGCATGATCACGGTGATGGTCAGCGACGTTATTGCGGAAAGCCGGAGGCGGCTCGCGGCGCTGGCTCCGGGCTCATCGGACGATATCCGTGATGCCGGGCGGGCGATGGTGGCGTTTTCCGAGCCGATGACGACGGACCTCGCGCGGCTCAAGGCCTTTCTGTTTCAAGCCGTCTATCATCACCGCAAGGTGCTGAACGTGATGGAGCACGCCGAGCAGATCGTTCGCGATCTTTTCGCTCGCTATAATGCCGATCCGTCGACGCTACCCGAAGACTGGCGCGAGGCCTTCGCGAAGCTCGATGCGCGGCGGCGGGCGCGCCTTGCCTGCGATTTCCTTGCGGGGCAGACAGACCGCTACGCCATTGCTGAATACCGCCGATTGTTTGACGCCACGGCGGAACTGGGCTAGGCGCGAGCTATCGATTGGCGCTGGCGACACTCCTTCGTCGCGCCGGCCGCCAGCGCGCTGCCGTTTCGCGGGCGCGATTTCTCAAGGACTCCCATGAACGTCTTCGCCGAAGTGGAAACCCGCGTCAGAACCGCGCTCGAAGCGCTGAAGAGCGAGGGGGCGCTGCCCGCCGATCTGCCGCTTCCGGACTTCGAGGCCGAGCCGCCGCGCGATGCCAGCCACGGCGATATCGCAGTCAACGCCGCGCTGGTTCTCGCCAAGGCGGCGAAGATGAAGCCGCGCGATATCGCGGAAGCCTTAAAGGCGAAGCTCGAAGCTCATTCGGATATCGCGAAGATTGACGTCGCTGGGCCCGGGTTTCTGAACATTACCTTCAAGGAGGGTGTCTGGCAGGATCTGGTCCGGACGATCCTGAAGGATGGGCCGCGTTACGGCGCGGGGCCGCAGCGCGATGCCGGGAAGCTCAATGTCGAGTACGTCTCCGCCAATCCGACCGGACCGATGCACGTCGGTCATTGCCGCGGCGCCGTTTTCGGAGACGCCTTGGCCAACCTGCTTGTCTTTGCGGGCTACGACGTTACGCGCGAGTACTACATCAACGATGCGGGCGGGCAGGTGAATGTCCTGGCCCGGTCGGCGTACCTGCGTTATCGCGAGGCGCTGGGCGACGATATCGGCGCGATCCCCGAAGGGCTCTATCCGGGCGATTATCTGAAGCCTGTCGGCGAAGCGCTGGCGAAAGAGCACGGGCCCGCGCTCATCAACATGCCCGAAGAACGCTGGCTGCCGATCGTCCGCTCGTTCGCCATCGACCGGATGATGGAGATGATCAAGGACGATCTCGCCGCGCTCAACATCCGGCACGACGTCTTTTTCTCGGAAGCATCGCTGCAATCGGATGGCAGGGATCAGATCAAGGCGGCAATCGAGGAACTGCGGAAAAAGGGGCTGATCTACGAGGGCAAACTCGAAAAGCCCAAGGGTCACGACGACGACGAGTGGGAAGACCGCCTGCAGACGCTGTTCAAATCGACGGCGTTCGGCGACGACGAAGATCGTGCGCTGCAGAAGTCGGACGGGAGCTACACCTATTTCGCGGGCGACGTCGCTTACCACTACGACAAGTTGAGCCGGGGCTTCCGGCATCTGATCAACGTCTTCGGCGCCGATCACGTCGGCTACATTCCGCGCATCAAGGCGGTGGTCGCGGCGCTCTCGGACAAGACCGCCGACCTTGACGTGAAGGTTGTACAACTCGTGCGCCTGTTCAAGGCGGGCGAGCCGTTCAAGATGTCGAAGCGGGCCGGGACTTTCGTGACGTTGCGCGATGTCGTCGATGAAGTCGGGCGCGATCCCGTCCGCTACATGATGCTCTATCGCAAGAACCAGGAAACGCTGGATTTCGACTTCGCGAAAGTGACGGAGCAGTCGAAGGACAATCCTGTGTTCTACGTGCAATACGCGCATGCGAGATCAGCAAGCGTGCTTCGCAATGCCGTCGAGCAAATTCCGGGACTCGATGTGTCGGCCGGCGCCTTGGAGAAAACCGATCTCTCGATCCTGACCGATCCGGGAGAGATCGACCTCATCAAGCGGCTCTCGGCTTTCCCGAGATTGGTCGATGGCGCGGCCACGGCGCATGAGCCGCATCGCATCGCGTTTTACCTCTACGATCTGGCGAGCGCTCTCCACTCACAATGGACGCGGGGCAACGATTCGCCACATTTGAGATTTATTCAATCAAATGACGGGGTTGTGACTTCCGCGCGCCTGGCGCTGATTGCTGCGACAAAGACGGTGATAAAATCGGGCTTAGAGATCCTCGGCGTCGAGGCTCC
Source organism: Hyphomicrobium sp. (assembly GCA_035538995.1). Classification (GTDB taxonomy): domain Bacteria; phylum Pseudomonadota; class Alphaproteobacteria; order Rhizobiales; family Hyphomicrobiaceae; genus Hyphomicrobium_B. The sequence goes on from DATLJG010000260.1 coordinate 10,085, forward strand.
CGATGCGATGCGGTAAAGTCTCGAATCGACGATTTGGTGCAGCTTCGGTTTGCGCCCGATATTGAGGGGTTTCGCGATGTCCTCGCAGAACGCATTTCCAAGGCCGAAGGGGTTTCGGCCTGCTTCTCAACCCGCAAATCCGGAGCAGACGCAGCAGCCCTCCTGGGTCAATCCGCAGACGCAGCCTGGATATGCTCCGCAGCCGGAAAATTCGTGGCCGCCAAATGATTCGTTCCAGTCCGGGTACGGCGCGGCGCAGGGATATGGGCAGGCTCCGCAGGAGCCCGATTACGGACATTGGGGAGAACTCCAATCCGGCCACCGCAATGATCCTGCGGCTCCGGGTCCTGCCGACCCTTACGCGCCGCAGTTCGAGCCGTACGTTCCGCCGGGCAACGGGGCTTTCGGACGCCGCCAGCAGGCTCCCGCCTACGGACAGGGGCAGCAACAGCAGCCCGCGCCGCAATGGCCGGCGCATGGTGGAGCCGATCCGGGCGGCCTCGACGACGGCCTCTACGGCAACCAGGGATTTCAATCGCAAGGACAGCGGGCGCACGCCGCCGAATTCGGTGAGCAGCCGTATCGCGGATCGGAATTGAGCGCTGCCGACTGGGCAGGCCAGCCGAGCGATTTCGGGCAGGATTCCTATCAGCAGGGCGACAACCTCGGCTTTGCGCAGGCCGAGGGTGGCGAGCTTGACCAAGTCTATGATGAGGAAGAGGCCGAATACGAGGACGAAGAGCCGACCCGCAGCCGCCGGCCGATCATCGTCATGGCCGCGCTTGCCGGTGCCATTATCGTCGGCGGTACCATGGCCTATGGCTACAAGAAGCTGACAACGACCGGGCCGCATGGCGATCCGCCCATCGTCAAGAGCGAAACGTTCCCGGCGCGGACCAAGCCGGCCGACGCGGGAGGTAAGGTCTTCCCGTACACGGACACCAAGATCATGGGCCGGCTGGGCGACGGGTCTTCGTCGGCGCCGACGGATGGCTCGCCGACCACTTTGCCTCCTCCGGCTTCGCCCGAGGCATCGCAAACGGCGTCCAACGACGATGCGTCGGCGGACGACGATGGTGGTCCGCGCAAGGTTTCGACATTGGTGGTCGGCCGGGACGGATCGATCCAGGCTCCGCCGGATTCCGCTCCGCCGTCGTCGCAGGCGGCGGCGGTTCCGGGAACGTCGCTGGTCGACGTTTTTGGGCAGAATGCACACGCAGCCCCTCAGCCTTCTCACGGTCGCGACGAGCCATTGCCCGAGAAGCCATCCAAATCCGTCAGCGGCGATGACACGCCCGCTCCGGTGAAAAAGGCGGCGCCGGTCAAGATCACGACACTGAACTCGACATCGAAGCCGTCCACGACGAGCAGCATCGACGATGACGGCAACTCAGCAGCAGCGCCCAGCCGGAAACCGCTGAAGCGGGTGGCGCGCGCCGAGTCCGGCACGGCGTCGGATGCTTATGATCCGGGTTCGGGTTCGGTCGCTTCATCGGGCGGAACGGGCTATGTCGCGGTGCTGGCCTCCATTCCGCATTCGTCATCGAGCCGCATCGATGCGCTGAAGCGTTATGCGGACATGCAGCAGAAGTACTCGTCGGCGTTGTCCGGCAAAACGCCTGATATTGCCGCCGCAAATCTCGGCGCGAAGGGACACTACGATCGCTTGATCGTCGGGCCTCCGGGGTCGCGGCAGGAGGCGAACAGCGTTTGCACGGAACTCAAGGCGGCAGGATATTCGAACTGCTGGGTCACGTCGTACTGAGACGGCGCGCAAAAAAGTGCTCGTTTGGAACCGGCTGGCGCGATGCGCTGGCCGGTTTCGTCATTTACAGATGTGAAGCGCGACGGTTGATGAGCCGCTGAGCGCGGCGTTGTCGTGCTTCATATCCGCGCGATGGCCACCGGCGCGGCTTGCACTGCGCGGTAGGTGCTGCAACTTTAGCCGCCATTGTTGAGTTGCGAGGGCGAGACGGACTCTCGCAGTCTGAATCAGTTAATGTCGGCCGATGGATCCCGACACCGGGCACCCGAACGGGACCGAATTCCAAGAGCAAATGACAGAATCAACAGCACAGGGCGGTAGCGAAGCGGGCGCGCAGGATTGGAACGCGCCGGGCTTCGAGGATATGCCCGCGGCGGGCGAAGCCTTCGTCGTGGACATCGACGGCTTCGAGGGGCCGCTCGATCTGCTGCTCGCTTTGGCGCGCACGCAGAAGGTCGATCTGGCGCGGATTTCGATCCTGTCGCTGGTCGAGCAGTATCTGACCTTCATCGCCGAAGCGCAGCAGTTGAAGCTCGAAATCGCCGCCGACTATCTCGTCATGGCAGCGTGGCTGGCCTTTCTCAAATCGCGGATGCTGCTGCCGAAGGACAAGGACGATCCGGAAACGACGTCGGCTGAAGAACTGGCGCAGCGGCTGGCTTTCCGCCTGATGCGCCTCGACGCGATGCGCGAGCAGTCGGCGACTTTGTTTACCCGGCACCGGCTCGACAAAGACGTCTTCGCACGGGGGCAGCCGGAGCACGTTCAGGTCACGCGCGACCGCACCTATACGGCGACGATTTACGATCTGCTGAAAGCGTATGCCGATCAGCGCAGGCGGACGATCAAGGTCGTGCACGTCGTCAAGGCGCGCCGGTTCTGGTCGATCAAGGATGCCAGGCTGCGGCTCGAAAAGCTGGTGGGGGCAACGGGAGGGCATTGGGCGCAGCTCGATATGTTCCTCGACCAATACCTGCCACGCAATGAGGAAGAACGGACGGCGCTCGCCAGCTCCTTTGGGGCGACGCTCGAAATGGCGCGCGAAGGGTTAATAGAGCTTCGCCAGGACGAACCGTTCGCGCCGATCTACATGCGCAAACGTGAAGCGGGCGCGGAATGGGAAAAGATCAGCTAGTGCCGCGGAAAACCGCCGGTATAAGGGGGCTTGATATAGCATGGTTCCGCCGAGACTAAGTGTCGTGCCGGACAATAGCCGCGAGATGGATGGGATGTCGGCGAATGACGATGCCGATAACGTGCCCGATCAGGCCGCTCCGCACGCTTTGAGCGATCCGGAGGCGGCGGTCGATCGCCTGTCGAAACGGGCGCAG
>DATLJG010000261.1:0-2759 GCA_035538995.1 Hyphomicrobium sp.
TCCGTCGAAAAGCGCCCGAAGTAAGCGAGGTTCGTGACCAAGCGAATGAGATCAATGAGCGCAAAGCCCGCGACGACACTCCCCAAGGCCACAAAGATCGCGATGACCGCGATGAGAAGAACACGGGGATTGGTCGTAAAATCGCCGAGCCGGCGAAGTTCGGCGCTCTCAGCTTTCATTCGGTCTCCACAGGGATTTGGATGGCCTCTACCCAAGCACACGGGCGGCGAAGCGGGCGTACTTCGGCCGGTCGCTATATCGTAATACGATATAATTGATCAAGCTGCGCTGCCTTCCTTGTCGCGGACGTGGCGTCGCATGGCAGAATGACCCTTTCATCAACAGGTTGGAGACTTTTCTGCTTCTTTCCGCATAACTACATTATTGTTATCCCGGAACCGATCGGAGAGCGCCTTGAGCGAAGCACATTCGGCGACACCGAAAACCCCGAGGAAACCACGCAAGCAATCCGCCCTGACAAAGGCGGGCTATGAAGCTCTGGCTGAATTTCGGAGCGAGCTGCGCGCCTTTCTTGCCTTCAGCGAAAAAGCGGCCGTGGAAGCGGGCCTGACGCCGCAACAGCATCAGCTCATGCTCGCGATCATGGGAGCGCCCGGCAGAGAGTCACTCAGCATTGGCGAAATTGCCGAACGTCTGCTGGTGCGCCATCATACAATCGTCGAACTGGTCGATCGTCTCGTTGATCTCGGCTTGGTTGCCCGTGCCGCCGATCCATCGGATGGACGCAAAATCCAAGTGGTACTTACCAGGAATGGAAAAGCGACGATCGACAAGCTGTCATCCATTCACGTCGAAGAGCTAAACAACATCAAACCGACGTTGCGGAAGCTCTTAAAGGTCGTCGAGACGCGGCCGCGAACGCTTTCCGACGACTGACTGCGATGCGGCAGCAGATAGCGCTTCGCGTTAGTCGTCCTCGTCGCTTTTGGCTTTGGTCAGCGTCGCCCCTGCCGGCTTGAGCTTCATGAGATGCGCGTCGTCGGCGGCGCCCGGCACTTCCGCGACGACACCAAACGGAAGCGGCTCGTCCTGGGCGTAGCGCTTTCCGAGCCGATACGCGATCTCGGCGCGGGCGGTTTCGACGCCAAGATAAAATGCGTGCGCCGTGTCCGTGCCGAGTTCCATTTTCTTATAAAGCTTGAACGGATCGTCCGACACATGGTGTCCGTCGCGATTGTACATATGGATGCCGTCTTCCGCGACCTCGATGCGGTAGTTCCGATCGCGGATGTGGGGTGCGAGCGCCTCGATCTCGGCCGGCGTCGAGGCAAAACCCCGGCGGTCGCGCAGCGCCATCAGCCCCATGCCAAAACCCTGCGGGAGCGCATTGACCTTGCGCGCCGCGAAGTATTCCCGGCGGGCGCGGTCGAATTCCTTGATGGCCGTGCGGCAGTGCGGGCTGACCTGGACCGCAAGCACCGCCGTGATGTTCAACTCGGAGCACATCCCCATCAGTAGCGCATTGATGCCGGTCGTGTCGGCGTCGGTCAGCTCGGTGATATTGCCGATACCCATCAGAATTGGGATGTCCGGACGGCGGCGGCGCAAATCGTAGTAGCGGGCGATCGACGCCGTAAAGCCGAAGTGGATGGGATCGAGAATCGGGTCGGCGTAGAACGGCTTTCCTTTTGCGATCATGATGTCGATGACGCGATCGAGCGAGTCCATGTCGGCGGCACCCGCCGAAACGAGAACCGGAACGGCCGGCCCCTCATCGGCGATGGCGATCGTCTTTTCCGATAGGCTGAGCAGGTAATCGGCCCCTGCCCGCGTGGCGCGCGACAGTTCTTCAGCGTTAAAGGAATCGACGCTGACCTGAACGCCATCCGCGTGGAGCGCCGCGATCGCGTCTTCGAGGTGTGGAAACGGGCTATCGGGCAAACAGCCGAGATCGATGACGTTGGCGCCATCGGCTCGCAATTTGCGCGAACGCTCGACGATCTGATCGACCGTCATTAAAGTTGCATCGACGATTTCGGCAAATATCGTGACGTCGTACTCGGAGAGATCGACCTTGCGGGCGTCCTTGCCGAGGTACTGCGGCAGGTCGGCGATTTCTTCGGGGCCGCGCTCAAAGCGCGTTCCGAAGTGGTCCGACAGGCGCTCAAGGTCGCCGCGAAACCGGCCCGGCAAGATGACGCGGTCGGCTCCCTCGGGCAGCTTCAGCCGACGTTCGACGATATCGGATGTCATCAACGCGGCGACTTTGACGCCGATGTTGGCGACCACCGGGTCGATATCCTTATCGTCGAGTTCCTCGACAATGCGCTTAACGCGTGGTTCTGCCAGAGATCCGGTGACAAAAACGATGCGCTTGGCCATTGGCCGGCTGTTCCTTCCAAAATCGCTACAGGTGGATTGGCATTGAACTGCCGTACTTGCAATCTCTCCGTCAAACGGTCATCGACAAAGTAAAGAACGAGGCTGTTTGGGCCGTGACTCTGGAGACGTGTTTGGAATGAAGAAAGTGCTCATCATCGGCATCGGCGCCGGAAATCCGGATTACGTGACGATGCAGGCGGTCAAGGCGCTGAATGAAGCCGATGTCTTCTTTGTCCTCGACAAGGGGCAGGCGAAACAAGACCTCGTCAATCTCAGAACCGAAATCTGCGAGCGCTTCATCACAGACCGATCCTACCGCATCGTCGAGGCAGAGAGCCCCGAACGAGATGCAGGCACGCCCGACTACAAGACGGGCGTTCATGCCTGGCACAGCGACAAGGCCAAAGTTTTCAGCC